>NZ_JABDQL010000115.1 GCF_013042245.1 Winogradskyella sp.
AATCTTCAATTGATGCGATTTCTGGATTAGTCGATTTTGACCTTAATACATATATCCAACCTGTTTGAACATCTTCTTCGCTTACAATATGCGCATTCTTAAAAAGTTCATCTTCTGATTCTTTATCTGTGTCTGATACTATGCTTCCGTTATTGTATAATGATTTTGACAGTGAACGATAGTACATATTACTTTTTGTGCCATTCTCGAAAATGATTGTTGTTCTACCATCTTTTCTTTCGCTATCACCTAGTTTTCGCTTTTGTAGACCATCATCTTCTAAGTATAATAAAATGCCATCTACAACGTAATAATTGCCCTTGTAAAGATTCTGTTCTACATCTTTAAATTCTTTTAGCTTACGCTTCCCTTCTCTTAATTCTTTATGTACTTTTTTAAATTGAGTTTCATAAGGCGCAAAATCCTTATTACTCATTGCTTTTCTTCTTGCTGTGAAATCTGTTTCAGCTCTCTCTGATGCACTTTTTACATGCTGTAATTTAAAAATAGACAGCGTTTCGTCTGTATCTAAAATGCCTAAATCATCATCATTTAAAATTTCTGCTACTGATTTTATCTCTTCTTTAGTATTTAAAAGATTATGTGTGTCGTATGTTTTTAATATTTCTACTTTATTAGCATCATGTCGCAATGCCTTTAATCGTGATAATAACTTAAATTCACTAACATTTGTAGCTTCTGGTTCTCTGTTATTCTTTTCAAAAAAAGCATTAATCTCTTGGAACGATTCTATCAATCGTTCATCTTCAGATTTTACATTAGAGTTTTTGGGTTTAGAATCTAAAATTCCAAACGCATCATCATTAAATATATCTTCTAATGTTTTCTTTTTACTCATTAGCTTGGGCTTTACGCTTTTGCTCTTTTAAAAATATTATTGCTTCTGCTAAACGTCTTTCTTGTGGGTCGAAAGATTGAATGCGTGGTTGTTCTCCTGTCTTTGCTATCCAATTCTTTATTTTAGGCCATAATATAATTGCTTCTTCATCGGTCATTGTTATTCTTGTTGCATCAATAGTTTCTTGAATGGCTTTAAATACTGATGCTGTTACTGATTTAGATAAGATTTCAAATGCTTTTTGAAATGGATTTATGGTATCTATTAAATCGATATTAATATCATCAATATTTACAAAACTGTCTGCCATACGAATAAAGCGTTTATCCCCTACTTCTTCGATAGTACCGTTTTTAATTACAGAATCTACAACTACATGTTGACGCACAGCTTCTACTTCTTCATCTGTTAAGTCTGGATAGGTTTCCTTAATAATTTTAGGTATCAATACTTTATTTATAACCTCTGGATCTACATTACCCGGCATAGCCTTTAGCATTGTATCATCTTGCATTATTTTTGCTTTAAGGTCATTGATATCACTTTCAATAATATCTTTTGCTCTTTGGGAACTTGGTAATTTAAACCCATTTATTTTTATGGTGTTATCATCCTCTTCTGAATCGTCATCTTCATCATTTGGAAATTTTGGTTTAAACTTGAAGTTAGGTGCTAATACTTGTTCCATTAATAATGATGCTGTAATAGCCTTTAGCATATTATTTACGGATAGTTTTACTTCATCATTCTCTGCATCTGGCTGTGCTATTAAATTGGTAAACTGTGAATGTGTTTTATTTTCACTATCTCTTGTTGCTCTACCAATGATTTGAATAATTTCTGTTAATGAACCTCTATAACCTACCGTTAGAGCGTGCTCACAATAAGGCCAATCAAACCCTTCTTTTGCCATACCTAGAGCAATAATAATATCTATATCATCTACACTTGACACCTTACGCAAATAGTCTTGTATTTTATCTCTGTCCTTTTGATTATCGTGGACTAAATCTGCAATCTTTAAGATTTTACCTGTAGTTTTACTTTTTACATACAAAACACCTGTATCTGGGTCTTGATAGTCTAATTCGCCTAAGCCATCTAAAATTCTATTGACTTCTTCGTATTTATCTTTTTCAGATTCACCTGAGTTTACACTTGGTATGTGGATTATTGTTTTTTTATTTTCATCTAATATCTCATGAATAGCAGATGTATATTTTCCTTGATAAAAGTGATAGCCAATACCTAATGATTTTAAATAATTATAACCGTTTAATTGTTGGTAATAATCGTACTTCACCTTTATAAATTTTTCTTCGTCCTCTGGTAATAAAATAGGTACGGAATCTCCTCTAAAGAAAGACCCTGTCATTGCTACTACGTGCGCAGTAGATTTATCCATAATACTACTTAATACGATTCCTAATTTATTATCACCATCTACAGAGACATGATGAAATTCATCTATAGCTAATAAACAATCATTTAATTGTTTTTCGTCTATGGCATCAAAAGCAAAGCGTAAAGTAGCATGTGTACAGATGAGTATTTTTTCATCACTTTCTAAAAAATTTAGAAATGCTGTTACTTTACTTTTTTCTACACCAGGCGTACATAAGTTATATCTTGGATTAGGTTCCCAATCTGCAAAAAAACCATATTTTTTTAAGTCTGTTTTAGCAAATGAACTACCAATAGAGCGTTCAGGAACTGCGACGATTACTTTTTTAATGCCTTGATTTATGAGTTTGTCTAAACCTATAAACATTAATGCACGAGATTTACCAGAAGCTGGCGGTGCTTTAATTAATAGGTATTGCGCTGTGCGTGCTTCAAATGCTTTTTGTTGCATTTCTCGCATACCTAACTCATTAGTGCTTTTACTTTTTCCTGTTTGTTGGTATTTTACGTGTACTATATCTGGCATAAACTGTTTTAATTAAAAAGGTTTAGATATTGCTTAAAAACATAAACTCTACTTCGCTTACCACCTGTTACTTCCTGAAGTATTTCTAATGCTTCCATATCTGTTATTAAATTATAGGCTGTTTTTGGTGACACCTCTGTTATCTCAATAATTTTATTTACGTCTATTATTGGTCTTTTTAAGAGGTAATGCAAGATTTTTTGAGCGTTACTTGCTCTTGAGCCTAAAGTCTGAATCTTTAACTCTGTGCGTTGTTTTAGCTTGAGTATTTCATCAAATGTTTGCACACCGTTTTTAGCAGTTTCAATAATACCTACTAGAAAGAATTTTAACCATTGTTTGATATCATCATGTGTACGAACACGCATTAAATTATCATAATACAGTGTTTTATTACGCTCAAAAAAATCAGATAAATAGAGAATTGGTTTTTTTAATATTTCCTTATTTACTAGATAGAGTGTTATAAGTAATCTACCAACTCTACCATTACCATCTAAGAATGGATGAATAGTTTCAAATTGGTAATGTATAATGCCTATTTTGAGTAAATCTGGAAAATATAATTCTTCATTATGTGTAAATTTTTCTAAATCACTCATTAAATCACCAATACTTGTATGCACAGGTGGAATAAAGATAGCATCTGCTAATGATGCACCACCAATCCAATTTTGACTGGTACGAAAAACGCCGGGTAATTTATGCTCACCTCTTACGCCTTGCAGTAAGATTTTATGGGTTTCTTTTATTAAACGGCTTGAAAAAGGTATTGTTTCTAACATGCTAATGGCTTGTTGCATTGCTGTTATATAATTTTGTACTTCTTCCCAATCATCTCTTTTTTCTTGACTTATATCTTCTTTATCGAGTAAAGCTTCTTCCATGTTGGTTTGCGTACCTTCAATCTTACTACTCTGTGTTGCTTCTTTTAAGACGTGCATACTAATAAACAAATCTATATCAGGAATATGCTCACTATACATATCTAATCTACCCAATTGCCTGTCTGCCTTTGAGAGTAATTCAAGAAGTTCCATATCTTCTAATAGCCATTGCCTGTTAATCTGCTCTGGCTGAAAGCTTTTATAGTAACCTTGATTTATATATTTCCCTGCTTTAAAATTTTTCATAACGTGATGTAAATTTACAATACGGTTTTAATTATTGTAAAAAAACAAAAAAAATTACATTAAAGTATAAGTTATTGTAAAATATGTGCAAAATTTACAATAGCGTTTTAGTTATTGTAAAAATATTATGCTTTCTTTTTACGTGTTCTTTTAGGTTTTTCTAACAAGGTGTTTTTATTAATCATCTTTTCATATGCTGCAAAAAGATATTCTAAACGCTCTGTATCACTCTCAAATGGCTTTAAACGATAACAACGCTCAATGGCTAAATCTAATTGATGATGCGCTTCTTTTAAACCTTTAGGCATTTTGTCTGGGTCATAGAGTTGTGCTAAGGTTTTACCTGAATGTTTTTCTCGTTCTTCTAAAACCTCAAAAACGTGCAGATTGATTTGTTCTTTTTGTTTTTGATTGATTTCTGGAAAAGGAAAAGCATTGTAGCATATAGAATTAGAATATCCGATTCTTGTTTCTAAACCTCCAGAAACAGCTTTGACCCAAACCGTATGAATTTTTGATGATATTATGCCAAAAACGTACAGTTCAACATCATATAGCACTTGTGCAGAGTCCAATATTATCTCTTCGGGACCGCATAAAATTATTGGCATATATTCTCTCCTTTCAGATGAGACTCTTGGAACTACTATTGACGTATCAATGGTACTTTTAAAATCTCTAAATTGATGTGCTCTTTCTGCCAATTCATTTGCACCAGAATCTTTACTTTTTAATCGTGTTTCTTTTACCCTTTCAATTCTTTCTTTAATACTACTTATATTACTTGCGTCTGTTAAACTATCATCTGGAATCCATAAGCACCAGCGTTTAGATCCATTAATTAGTTCATTAGAACCAATAAGCTCTTTTATAAAAATTCTGGAAGATTCGTTTTCAGTAATCATCTGGTTTTTTTCAATTTCATTCAAAATTAGATGCCCACCATCAACTGCTTTATTACCATAACTCATTTGAGGTAAATTAGATATTGGCTTACTTCTTTTTTGAACAATAATATTTGAGGCGTCAGTCAAATAAGGCGATATATTGCTGACGTTTTTATATTTGTTATCCGTATAAATTCTTTTTTGTCTTTTCTGATTTAAATTCATAATTCCAACAATAATTACAGTCACACCAGCATTTCCTTTCGCATTATTGGTCCATTTAAAAGATTGATGTGCAAATCCTATTTCACATTTAGCTAAGATATAAGGCCACAGTAAAGCAACTTGCTCTCCTTGACAAATAGAGTTTGTAGATACAAATGCGAATTGAGCGTTGAAATTTATTATATAATCTACACCTTTTTTAAACCAGCAAGCTATGTAATCTAATTTTTTATATGATTTAAAAGCATCAAATGTTAACGCTTTATCTTCTTTTTGAGTTTCATCTTGCCACGTCGTACCTAAATAAGGTGGATTCCCTAAAATATAAGCTTCATCTGCTAAATCGATTGGACAAGTATCTTCCCAATTTAAACGAGTCGCATTACCTTGTGTAATATGACCTGCTTCTTTTAATGGTAGGATTGGTTTGGCTTTACCGAAATCGAATAACTCATCTACAAATATTTTATTCATTTGGTGTTCTGCTAGCCATAAGGATAGGATTGCCATTTCGTGTGCAAAATCGTCTAACTCTATACCATAAAACTGTGAAAGCTTTACTTCTGTAAAGACAAAAGAATATTGTGGTTCTAGCTCATTAATCTGTTGCCAAATTTGTATTTCTAGTTTTCGTAATTCTTTATAAGCAATAATTAAAAAGTTACCACTACCACAAGCAGGGTCAAATATTTTTAGTTTCGAGATTCGGTATATAAGTTGGCGTAGCTTTTTAGGGTTGTCTTTTTGCTTTTCAAATTCTTCGTATAATTCATTTAAAAATAAAGGTTCAATCACCTTCATAATATTAGGCACAGATGTATAATGCATACCTAAACCACTGCGATAGGCAGGATTTACAACTGCCTGTATCATTGAGCCAAAAATATCTGGATTGATTTCGCTCCAATCTAAATCGCCACACTCAATAATTATTTTTCGTGCTTCTTTAGTAAACTTCGGTGATACTATTGTATCTCTAAATAAACCACCATTTACATATG
>NZ_JABDQL010000023.1 GCF_013042245.1 Winogradskyella sp.
ATCAAAAAACACGGTAGAAGGGCCAAGAGTATATTCAAATATGGACTCGATTATATCGCTGCTGTATTATTAAACCCTGTAAATCAAAACAATATAAACGTGACTAAATTTTTGTCATGTACTTAGATAATTTTTAATAAAAACAAATTATTACAACCACTTAAATAAACTTAAATATGAAACGCGCATGCTAAACATATTATCATCCAAAGGAATGATTAATAGCGAACAGCATGTGTCCTAAAAAAACAATACATATAAACACATAAAAAAGACATTTAAAACATTAGGTATCGCAGTATTAGTAATGGGAATCGTAGCTTGTAAAGAAGCAAATTATTCTGATAACGAAAAGGTAGAAAAGTTAGAAACTTTAAAAAAAGCAGATACTATAGAACAGAGTCCTATAAAAAGTATCTTAACAGCAGAAGAGCAGGTAGGTATGACGCCTGATGAAATTATAGGTCGCCTTAAAAAAGAAAATGAAAACTTTATTCGAAATAATTTAACAAGAAGAGACCATTCTGCCCAACGCATAGATGCTATAATTGGACAATATCCAAAAGCTATCGTATTATCTTGTGTAGGTAGTAGAGTACCTGTCGAGGATGTTTTTGACTTAGGAATTGGTGATATTTTTGTGGCAAGAGTTGCAGGTAACATTGAAAATCCAGATATAGTTGGCTAAATGGAATTTGCTCAAGCTGTTGCAGGCTCAAAATTAGTTATTGTTATGGGACACACGTCTTGTTGTGGGAAAGTGTCTGCTATTGATAATACAGCTGCAATGGATATGTATGCTTTACAGAATTTATTAGATGAAATTCAACCATCTGTTCTAGCAACAGCTAAAAATGCTGAGATGTCTTCAAATAATGAAGAATACACAAATAGTGCCATTACTAAAAATGCAATGGTTACTTTAGAAGATATACGTAAGCAATCTCCAAAGATGGCAAGCCTAGAAAGAGAAGGTAAAATTAAAATTGTACCAGCTGTCTACAATATGGCTACTTGAAAGGTAAAGTTCCTTTAGAGCAAAAGAATCAAATCTTAACTTAGCGCTAATACATATATTATGTGTTAGCGTTTCTCCATTCATCTCACTTTACTTTTAGTTACGACTCTGTGAAGTAGTTTAGGGAAGAAACGTTTTAATAAAATTCCTTTTGTTTCTTTACCACCGATGTAAGTTTCAAACTGTAGTTTAGAAATAGCTTTTAGCATTTTTTTAGAAAATTCTTCTACAGATAAGCCATTTTCAGTCGCATCATCCAATTCGTTTAGTTGGCTTCCGTCTCCTGTTAAAGCATTACGAGATACATCTGTATTTACAAAACCAGGACAAATAAGTGTAACTTTGATATTATCTTTTTCATGTTCCATTCGCAACACATCAAAAAAACCGTGAAGAGCATGTTTCGCTCCGCAATAGCCTGAGCGATAAGGTGACCCAAATTTTCCCATTAAACTGGTAACGGTTACAAAATGTCCAGATTGCTGTTCTATAAAATGTGGTAATATGGCTTTAGAAAGTCCAACTGTACCTAGATAGTCAATCTCCATTAACTTTTTATCCACTAAAATATCAGTTTCTACAATTAACGAGCGTTGGCTAATTCCTCCATTATTTATCAAAATGTTTATTTGCCCAAAAAGTGCAACAGCTTTTTTTGCTATCGGTTTCATGTTATCGAAATCTGCCAAATCGAATGGTAGAACTTTTACTTCGCTAGTCTTAAGGCATTTAGATTTTACATCATTTAAAACAGTTTCTCTTCTAGAAGACAAAATGAGTTTACAATCTTGCTTAGAAAGTTCAATGGCTAGTGCTTTACCAATTCCGCTAGACGCTCCCGTAATCCAAACCACTTTATCTTTAAAATACATAGCAATCGTTTATTTTTTAAAATTAGAAATAATTTGCCAATTGTAATCCGTAATGGTAAAATTTTGAAGATTAAATTAATTATCTTTGATACTCTATGATTAAGGCTAAGTATTACCAATATATACTCGATTTTAAGCGTCCAAGCGGAACTTCTCGTGGTGTAATGACAACCAAGGAGACATGGTTTATTATCCTTGAAGAAAACGGTAAGAAGGGCATTGGAGAATGCGGAATTTTAAGGGGACTTTCAATTGATGATAGACCAGATTTTGAAGATAAACTAAAATGGCTTTGCGATAATATTAACCTAGGATTAGAAAAATTGCTTAGTGAACTGGTGGAGTTTCCGAGTATTCAATTTGGATTAGAAATCGCTTTTAAATCATTAAACTCAGATAATACGTTTATATTATTTCCGTCTAAATTTGCAAAAGGTGTAGATAGCATAAATATTAACGGATTGGTTTGGATGGGAGATGAAGCCTTTATGAGACAGCAGATTGAAGAGAAAATTGATTCAGGATTTAATTGCATAAAACTTAAGATAGGTGCAATAGATTTTCAAACAGAATTAGACATTCTAAAATCTATTAGAAGAGAATTTTCAGTATCTGATATACAATTACGTGTGGATGCTAACGGTGCATTTCAGCCTAATGAAGCCTTAGAAAAATTAAAAAAGCTTTCAGAATACCAATTACATTCTATAGAGCAACCTATAAAACCGAAACAGTTTAGTGACATGGCAATGCTCTGTAAAGCTTCGCCACTAGATATTGCTTTAGATGAAGAGTTAATAGGTGTTTTTTCAGGTGAAGAAAAAGAGGAAATTATTTCAACCATAAAACCTCAATATATCATTTTAAAGCCCAGTTTAATTGGCGGTATAACAGGAAGCCAAAGTTGGATAGATATCGCTGAGAGTCACAAAGTAGAATGGTGGATAACTAGTGCACTAGAAAGTAATATAGGTCTAAACGCCATAGCACAATGGACTTACACTTTAAATAACAAAATGCCTCAAGGTTTGGGCACAGGAAGTTTATTTGCAAATAATTTTCAGTCGCCTTTAAGCGTAAAAAATGGTACTTTGCAATACGATAAAAATACAAATTGGAAACTTAATATTATATAATGGATTATATACAACAAGCGTATAAAGGGCTTCACGATTGGTGGAGATATCTAGTAGGAAGCATTATCATTTTTATCGCATGGCAAGTGTTAGGAATGATACCATTACTTATTTTTTTAGGAATTGAAGTTGCAGGCGGAGCAAGCTTGGCCGAAATAACAGATATTGCTAAAATGGCATCCCTCTTAGGGAATAATTTATTCCTGTTTTTAATGTTAGTTTCATTTGCTGTTGGCTTAATTGGTCTTATTTTCTCTGCTAAATTGCTTCATAAGCAATCGTTTTTAAAATTAACAACAACACGTTCTAAAATAGATTGGAAACGGTTTTGGTTTGTTTTTGTTTTGTGGGGAATCTTTTCAGTAGGGTCAACTATGTTAACCTATTATGCTGCACCAGAAGAGTATATTTTCAATTTTAATCCACAACCCTTCTTTATATTATGTGCAATAGTGATTTTAATTATGCCGCTACAAACCAGTTTTGAGGAATATTTATTTAGAGGATATTTAATGCAAGGAATTAGTGTCTCATCTAAGGAAAAGTTTTTTTCATTTACAATTTTGTACTTAGCACTTTTCTGCATGTTTTATTATCTACTTCATACATTTACTAATTTTAGCTTCTTGTATATATTAGTTTATTTGACATTTTCAATTGTAACTTTTTTTGCTTTGACAAACAGTAAAAAATTCTATAATTATTTAGAATCTAGTAGTTTGTATAAATCGTTATCTAATATTTTATCTAGAAAATTAACACCACTTATATTAACATCTGTCGGTTTTGGATTATTACACGGTTTAAATCCTGAGGTAGACAAACTAGGACCAATTATGATGGTGTTTTATATTGGTACTGGTTTAGTGTTAGGTATCATGACTTTAATGGACGATGGCTTAGAGCTTGCACTTGGATTTCATGCTGCTAACAATATGTTCACAGCATTATTAGTTACATCAGACTGGTCTGCATTACAAACGGATGCATTATTGACTTACACTGCTGACCCAGCGAAAATTGGGTTTCTTGAGATTGGTGCACCAGTACTAATCATCTATCCAATATTATTAATAATTTTAGCTAAAGTCTACGGTTGGAAGAACTGGAAAGCTAAATTATTTGGTCCTGTTGAAGAACCACAAAAAGAAGACTATAAAGTAGTAGAATGATGACACCAAGTTTTAATAAGATACATAACAGATTTAAGTTCAATGGAGACTATTTTAGTCACGAAGAATTAAAAGAAGTTGCTTACAGTCTTATTAAAGAAGGTCAATCTTACGAGCAAACCACAGGTGATTTTTTAACGGATTGGTTAAATAAAGATGATTTTTTATATGTTAAAACTTCAGGTTCAACCGGGCAACCAAAGCAAATAAAAGTTCAAAAACAAGCCATGGTGAATTCGGCCATAGCCACAGGTAACTTCTTCGGATTAGAACCAGGAAATATGGCAATGAACTGCCTGCCGAATCATTACATTGCAGGAAAAATGATGTTAGTTCGTGCTATGATTTTAGGTTTAGAAATCGATTGTGTAGAGCCAAGTACACACCCTATTTTCGATTATGAAAAGCACTACGATTTCTGCGCAATGATTCCGTTACAATTGAAGCATGTTTTAAATTATACGCATAACATAAAGAGGATAATCATTGGAGGTTCCAAAATTACTCAACCCTTGTTGGAAAGAATAAAAACCAAAACGCCTCTATGTTATGAGACTTATGGTATGACAGAAACCGTAACACATGTCGGACTTAAGCGTTTGGAATCCAAAAATCACGAAGGGGAAACCGTATTTACTGCAATTTCTGGAGTTACATTTAGCCAAGACGATAGGCAATGCTTGGTTATTAACGCGCCAAATCTAATAGATAAAGCTTTGGAAACTAATGATATTATTGATTTAAAATCGGATACTAGTTTTCAATGGCTTGGACGTTTTGATAATGTTATTAATTCTGGTGGCGTAAAACTATTCCCAGAGCAGATTGAAGATAAGCTACAAGCTATAATTGACGAACGCTTTATTGTAGCCTCAGAACCTGATGATGCGTTAGGTGAAAAATTAATACTTATCATCGAGAATCCTCGAGATTCTATAGACAGTTTTAAAAAGCGTATAAAATTCCTCAAAGGCTTGACCAAATACGAAGTACCTAAAGAAATTTATACACTTGACAGATTTGTTGAGACTATCAATGGAAAGCTACAACGTAAAAAAACTATCAAATTAGCTTTAAGCTAGTTTACTCATCAAAACGTAAGCTTCACTCATTCTGTGTTTTATAACATAGGTATTGCATTTAGTTTTATAGAAACTTTAAAATGCAGAACTCATGAAAACGCTAATCCAATATGTTGTGTTACTACTTTTAGCAGCACAACTAAACAGCCAAGAACAGAAAATTGAAACCGAATCTGTAACTCTAGAAAACCTATTTACATTTGTTGTAGACCATTTTGAAGAAGATGGTAATCCACAGAATCTAACTTTTCTTTTAAAAACGCATTCTTCTGGTTTTTCGGATGAAGATAAATTTATTGAGTTACACGTTTAGTTTCTGTTTTAATTGATTTTGATATATTGGTTTACTTTCTACCATTCTTGTAATTGTTTTATGAAAGATACTCGTCTTAAATTGAGAACGATTAATTCTAAAACA
>NZ_JABDQL010000127.1 GCF_013042245.1 Winogradskyella sp.
GATATAGTAAAACTGTAACATTATGACTTTTATGGATATATTTACTATTCTGTGACATCGAGTCACAAAATAGTAATAATTAACGAGGCAAGCCTCGAGGTATTAAACCTGAAAGCGAATAAAATTATCAATATCCTTAGTCACATATTCACCAGCTAACGACATATACTGACCTTTACGATTAATAACAACAAGTCCAAAACAAGATTCTACTTTTTCAAAGAAAGTATTTAAGACAAGATTTTCAACATCAGAATACGTAGTTTTAAAATCTAAATAAGATTTAACCCTTTTTTCATCTGAAGAAACAAAAATATTTCTAATACTTTTTTCTTCAACGGATTCACCAAACTTTAATATTGCACTTTCGGTTTTACCTAAATTTCTAAAATTATCATAATAACACCTAGATTTTGGTTGACGAAAGGAAACAACAAAAAAATATTCTTTATTCCATTGATAGTTCTTTCTAAAAAATTCTATTTTATTAATATCAATTTGACCTTTACCTATAATTCCTCCTTGCTGAGAATGGCAAATAAAAGAGATAAAAAGATATGAAAGAACTAAAATTCGTTTCATGTAATGTTACTTAAAAAACGAATCTACAAACTCATATTTATTAAAGACTTGTAAATCCTCAATACCTTCACCAACACCTATATATTTTACTGGGATTTGAAACTGGTCACTAATACCAATGACAACACCACCTTTTGCAGTACCATCTAGCTTTGTAACCGCTAAAGACGTAACTTCTGTTGCTGCAGTAAACTGTTTGGCTTGTTCAAAAGCGTTCTGTCCTGTAGAACCATCTAGTACCAATAAAACATCATGCGGTGCGTCGCCCACTACTTTTTGCATGACACGCTTTACTTTAGTCAGCTCATTCATTAAATTAATCTTGTTGTGTAAACGCCCAGCTGTATCAATAATAATAACATCTGCATCTTGGTTAACACCAGATTCTAAAGCGTCAAATGCTACAGAAGCTGGATCGCTTCCCATATCTTGCCTTACCATTGGTACGTCTACGCGATCTGCCCAAACTTGCAATTGATCGATAGCTGCTGCTCTAAAAGTATCTGCAGCACCAAGCACGACTTTTAATCCTTGCTTTTTGAATTGATAAGCTAATTTACCAATGGTTGTTGTTTTACCAACACCATTTACACCAACAACCATTAATACATATGGTGTTTTTTGGCCGTTATCCTGTTTTGGTAGTTGTGGAATTGTATACTCGGTTTCTTCACCAGAATTAGTTTCTGACAATAAACCTGCAATTTCTTCTCTTAAAATCTGATTAAGCTCTGATGTCCCTAAATACTTATCTTTAGATACACGCTCTTCAATTCGTTCGATGACCTTAAGTGTTGTATTAACACCTACATCACTAGTAACTAGGATTTCTTCTAAATTATCTAAAACGTCGTCATCGACTTTAGATTTACCGGCAACTGCTTTGTTTAATTTATTGAAAAAAGAGGATTTAGATTTCTCTAAACCTTTATCTAGGGTTTCCTTCTTTTCTGAAGAAAATATTTTTTTAAAAAAGCTCATGTAACTATTAATTTCTATTGAGATTACAACAATCTTGCCTGATTTAGGCTTACTGCTAAGTTGTCATAATCAGCTCAAATATAGACATAAAAAAACTGCTTTCAAATGAAAGCAGTTTTATAAAAACGTTACAAATTGACGCTTATTTCTTAGCTAAAAACTCATTAACAAATTCTGGTGCCATTACGGACTCCACAAATGTATAAGCACCAGTTTTTGGTGACTTAACCATTTTTATAGCTTTTGTCAAACGTTTTGATCCTGTCTGTAAAGACGCTACTGATTTCTTTGCCATGGTGCTTTAGTTATTTAATTTCTTTATGAACTGTCATACGCTTAAGAATAGGATTAAATTTCTTAATCTCCATACGATCTGGCGTATTCTTTTTGTTTTTGGTCGTAATATATCTAGAAGTTCCTGGCTGACCAGAAGCTTTGTGCTCTGTGCACTCTAAGATAACTTGTATTCTATTTCCTTTTTTTGCCATTGTAAATTGACTTTAGCGTAACGCTATTATTTGTAAAATCCTTTTTCTCTAGCTTCTTTTAATGCTGCAGTGATACCAATTTTATTGATAGTCTTTAACGCAGATGTAGAAACTTTTAATGTTACCCATTTATCTTCCTCAGGAATGTAAAAACGTTTTTTAACCAAGTTTGCATCAAACTTGCGTTTTGTTTTATTCATGGCGTGTGATACGTTGTTTCCAACCATTGCCTTTTTTCCAGTAAGTTCACAAACTCTTGACATTGTTTTCTCTCTTTAGGTATTCTTGTTTTTAAACAGGGTGCAAATTTAATAAAACTTTACATTTCAACAAACAGAAAGTATTACTTTTTTAATATTTCTTTCTGAAGCATTTCAAAAGCTTTGTTAGTAGCTTTTTTTACAGTCTTTTCGCGATGATTACTAAACTTAAAAACTTCAGCGTAAACGGTGTCTTTTGTAGCTATACCAATCCAAACCGTACCGACTTCGGCATCTGCATCTCCTTTAGACGGCCCAGCATTACCCGTTGTACTTATCGCAAAATCTGTATCATATAGTTGTAAAACGCCTTTTGCCATGGATTTGGCAACTTGCTCACTTACTACAGAATGCTTTTTTATTTCATCTTCGGAAACACTTAAAATATTTATTTTAGATTCCGAAGCATAACTTACTACACTACCCTTAAAATATTTTGATGCACCTGCATTAACCGTTATAGCATGTGCTATACTTCCGCCAGTGCAACTCTCTGCAACGGAAAGTGTCTTACCCATATGGGTTAGTTGCTTCCCAATTAAAGCCTCTATAGACAAATCTTCTTCATAACCCACAAATATGTCTTTTACAAAAGGTAATAATAAATTGACTTGCTTCTGCATTTCAGCTTCTAGCATTAATTTACCTGTAGATTTTCCTGAAAGTCTGAGCCTAACACGACCTAAACTTGGTAGATAAGCGAGCTTAATGAAACTTGGTAAGCTATCTTCAAACTCCTCAATTCTGTCGGCTATGACACTTTCACCTAATCCGTAAGTTAGTAATGTTTTGTGTTGAATGTAGGGTAACTTGAAGCGTTTTTGTAATTCTGGAAGAACTTTATAATTCATTAATGCCTTCATTTCGTAAGGCACTCCTGGAAGTGAGACAAATACTTTTCCATTTTTATCAAATAACATTCCTGGTGCTGTACCAAATTCGTTTTTAAGTACCGTACATGTTGAAGGCACTAACGCTTGTTGACGATTGATATCTGAAATTGTTGTATTGATATATTTTTCAAAAAGAAATTCGACATGATTTAAAACGTCTTTATTTTCAACCAAAGAATCGTCAAAATATTCACAAAGTGTATGCTTGGTTATATCGTCTTTTGTTGGACCTAAACCACCTGTGATAATGATGATATCTGCATTTTCTTCTGCTTCTTTTAACGCTTTAAGAATATGTTTTTTTTCATCCTGAATAGACGTAATTTGATAAACGGAAACGCCTATTTTATTAAGTTCTTTTCCTAAAAAAGCAGAGTTTGTATCTATAATTTGCCCGATGAGAATTTCATCGCCAATGGTAATAATTTCAGCATTCATAATTACAATCCGAAATCTTGACGAATCTCATTTACTGTATTCTCAATAGCAGTAAGTACTTCTTGAAGTTGGGAAGTAACGTCTTTATCTGTTTGCTCAAATTTACCCCAATCTTGAACTTCGATTAATTGGTCGTATACGCTAAGTCCAAACAAATCTATTGTTGGTTTCATTTTATGAGCAGCTTGATAGGTTTCTTTGTAATCTTTTGCGGGTACAGAATTACGTAATCGCTCTGCATCTTCAGGCACTTCTTCTAAAAATGCTCCTACTAAAGCTACAACGAAATCTTCATCGTTCTCTGCTAATTCTCTTACGCGTTCTAATTTATAGTGTTCTGCCATTACTCGATAATCGAGATTAAAATGATTTTAGTTAAGCCCCAAAATCAAAGGTTATTATTCTAGTTGTCTCTTAGCTTTGAAGAAACTTACTTTACTTTAATTGAAAACAATTCTTCATTTTCGATGAAGCCTTGCAGGTGGTCATTCGCAAAAACTTTTCCAACTCCTGCTGGTGTTCCCGTAAATATAATATCTCCAATCTTTAAAGTGAAATATTTTGAGACATATTCGATAAGTTCATCAACTTTCCATAGCATCAACTCTGTATTTCCAGATTGTACAACTTTATCATTTTTCTTTAAACTAAAACTGATATTGTTTACATCCTTGAATTTAGTTTTAGGCAACCACTTACCGATAACGGCAGCACCATCAAATGCCTTTGCTTTTTCCCATGGTAAGCCTTTAGACTTTAATTTTGCTTGAAGGTCTCTAGCTGTAAAATCTATCCCTAGACCTACCTCATTATAATACTTATGAGCAAATTTCTTATCAATATACTTCCCTACTTTATTAATCTTGATTAAAAGTTCTACCTCATGATGAACATCATCTGAAAACTCTGGAATAAAGAACGGTTGTTTCTTTAGTAAAATTGAAGTGTCCGGTTTTAAAAACACAACCGGGTCAGTTGGTTTCTCGTTTTCGAGTTCTTTTATATGGTCAGTATAATTTCGACCGATACAGATTAGTTTCATTATTAACCTAACTTATTATTAAACTGACTTAACTTAATCGCTGTTAATACTTTTTTGGTATATAAAGGAAAATCTGCATTTAATAACCAACCAAAATAGCCCGGTTCTTTTTCTAAAATGTCTAAGACACGTTTGCTTTTATGCTTACCGAATGAAAAACATTCTTCACCTTCTTTATTATAAACGATGAAACCTGCTAAATCGGCAAATTTTCTACGAGAACTGAATTCTGCTAAAAAATTAGCATCGTTTTCTAAATCTTCATAGCGGTCGAGTTGAGCCTTTAACACTTCGTAAGTTGCTTTAGTATCAGCTTCTGCCGTATGCGCATCGTCTAGGTTTTTATCACAGTAAAATTTATATGCTGCCGATAAGGTGCGCTGTTCCATTTTGTGGAAAATCGTTTGCACATCAATAGATTGTCTGCTTTTCATATCAAAATCTATCTCGGCACGGAGCATTTCTTCAGCTAATAACGGAATATCGAAACGGTTTGAATTGAAACCACCCAAATCAGAATCTTTAATGATATTATTAATCTCCTTTGCTAACTCCTTAAACGTTGGTGCATCAGCTACATCTGCATCCGAAATACCATGTACTGCCGTCGTTTCTGGCGGAATAGGAATTGTAGGATTCACCTTTTTTGTGTAGGTCTCTTCTTTACCATCAGGGAAAACCTTATGTATTGAAATTTCTACGATTCGGTCTTTTGAAATATTAATACCTGTAGTTTCTAAATCGAAAAAACAGATGGATTTATTGAGGTTGAGTTGCATAGCTTTTTTTTATGAAATACAAAGATAATGAGAATCGCTGTATTGCAACTTGACTTTCCAAAATTTAAAACCTAAATTCGTTTAACATTAGATATAACACATTAAAACGATTTTATATCAAGCCGTTGGCGGTGATTATAACGAAGCGGTTAAACCTTTTCATGAAAGACAAGTCTAATAAACATTTTAGAACAAACCACAGGAAATTTTTAAAAAAGACATGTAAAAAACTTAAAAAATGAATTACAAATTGATTACAATTACAATGTTAATTGCATTAGGATTATCTTCTTGCAATAAAGAAGATGATAGCACAACACCTACAGAAAATTGTACAATAGACCAAATTCTAGACGATACGAGAGGTGATTGTAACGTCAGTTTACCATTTAGTTCTGTATTTACACAAAGTACATCTGGAATTACAAGAACCATTAATGCCAACAGTATTCCGAACCATATGGTAGGGTTGTTTGGTGCTGGACTGGGCTCTCTCAATCCCAATGCCATTTCTGAGCAAAATGAAAGTTATACCATCTCTTTGAATCCAACATTTTCAGGCACGCTAACGCCTTTGCTTTCTACTACGGGAACAGAGCCAAACGCAGGACCCCAATATTCATTTGGGGTATTACTTAATGGTTTGGAATTAGACCCAGTTGCAGCAGAACCATTCCCTCACGAGGGAATGATGAGTCCGAACGTAAATTGGGAATGGAATTTAGAAGCTTTAAACGTGAATTTAGGGTTGGATTGTAACAATGCTCACGTACAGCCAACAGGAAAATATCATTATCACGGCTCACCAACCCTCTACTTACAAAATTTAAGTATCCCAACTAGTACTATGACATTAATTGGTTATGCAGCAGACGGGTTTCCTATTTATTACAAATATGCCTATTCTGATGCGAGTGATAATTCATCGTCTATAATCGAAATGATACCAAGTTATAAGCTAAAAACTGGAACAAGACCTGGCGATGGCACAACAGCACCTTGTGATGTTTATAATGGTGTTTATTCAAACGATTATGAATATGAAACTGGATTGGGAACATTAGATGAAGCCAATGGGAGAACAGGGGTAACACCAGAATATCCTTCAGGCACGTATTATTATGTGATTACTGAAGAATTTCCAAGTATACCAAGATACTTTAAAGGCACACCTTCTAATGATTTTAAAATTGGAGGGTAAATGAAATATTTATATGTCGTCTTTTTTCTCGTGTGTGGAAATTCAATTTTCGCACACGAACCAAATGAAGCCTTTTTTACATTCAATTTAGGTAAGAATCAAATTATGGTAGAGGCAGTATTTCCTTGGTCTATGAGAAATGCTCTTATAAATTACAACCCGAATCTTGAAACATCTAACAACAAGCAAGACTTTGAGAGTACTTTTGTGGCATACATCAGAGACAACCTAATTTTGAAAGACAAGAATGGTTTGGTTTTAGAATTTAAAAAATTCAAAGAAATTGATAACAATGGTCACTCACATCAAAATAATTATTTACTAACTTTTAAAGGCAATACTTTAGAGGAAGTAACGAACACCATAATGTTTAATACGTATACAAACCAAGTAAATTATAATACGATAACTTGGAATGGGACGAAATTTAAAACTTCAAAAAATAAAACATCTTTTAAAATAAATGAGGGAAATAAATTAGATTTTTTTCATTTTTGGTGGCTGCTTTTATTTCCGATATTAATTATAACAAGCATAGTTTTCTTCAAAAAGTCGAGTAGATAAAGGGGGATCTCACCCCTAAACCTCTCACAGAACCGTAGGTGACACTCTCGCATCATACGGCTCTTCTCAACAAGTCAAGGCGTAAACCCATATTGCCAATGCACAAACAGATTGGGATAATGCTTCGCAATTTCCCGTAACCATTTGTAAGCAAAGAACCAATGTTTTCGCCTAAATCGCCGATATTTGTTGCGTACCCACTTTACTAACTCCTTAAACGTTAGTGCATCAGCTACATCTGCATCCAAAATAACATGTACTGCCGTCGTTTCTGGCGGAATAGGAATTGTAGGATTCACCTTTTTTGTATAGGTCTCTTCTTTACCATCAGGGAAAACCTTATGTATTGAAATTTCTACGATTCGGTCTTTTGAAATATTAATACCTGTAGTTTCTAAATCGAAAAAACAGAGGATTTATTGAGGTTGAGTTGCATAGCTTTTTTTTATGAAATACAAAGATAATGAGAATCGCTGTATTGCAACTTGACTTTCTAAAATTTAAAACCTAAATTCGTTTAACATTAAATATAACACATTAAGACGATTTTATATCAAGCCGTTGGCAAACATTAAAAAATGACGAGTAAATATTAAAATGGAAAACAAACTTGAGTTAAAAACAATAAGTGAATTAAATCAATTTTCATTTTTTATTCCATCTTACCAAAGAGGTTATAAATGGACTAAAAAAGAGGTAAATGACCTACTTAATGACATAAACGAATTTAAACCTCGAGTTATTGACAACACGGACGATAAAACCTGGTATTGTCTTCAACCAATAGTCATTAAAAGCCGAGAAACAAAGGTTAATTCATATGAAGTTATAGACGGTCAACAACGTTTAACAACTATATACTTAATTTTGCACTATTTAAATCAAGATTTTATTGAAAGTAAAAGAGAAAAAATATTTCATATAGACTATCAAACTCGTTTAGGCACATCTGATTTTCTCGATAAACTTGAAGAAAATAAAATAAATGATAGCAACGTTGATTTTTACCATATTTCCCATGCTTATCAAACTATTTGCAGTTGGTTCGAAAAGAGAAAAGTAAATTTTGACAAACAAGAATTCGGTTCAAAATTTAAATATCATTCAAAAGTAATTTGGTATGAATCCCAAACAGAAAATCCAATTTCAATATTTACTAGGATTAATATAGGAAAAATTCCTTTGACAAATAGTGAATTGATAAAAGCTCTCTTCTTAAATAGTTCAAATTTTATTGGAACTAACCCAGAACAGTTAAGATTAAAGCAACTTGAAATAGCAACAGAATGGGATAATGTTGAACATGGACTTCAAGAAGATAGATTTTGGTACTTCCTAACAGGTCAAAATACTCATACAAATCGAATTGAATTCATTTTCAATTTAATGAATCAAGATAAAGACGAAAATGACCCTTATGCAACTTTTAGGTATTTCACCAAACTATTTAGAAACAGTAATCAAAAAACAATTGAAACTAACTGGCAACAAATAAAAAGGTATTATCAAAGATTTAGTGAGTGGTTTAATAAACGTGAATGGTATCATAAAATCGGATTTTTAGTAACCATCAATGAAATTTCAATCAGTAAATTATATTCAGAATCAAGTAATCTTTCAAAAGTTGAATTTAGTTCTTACTTAGATGACTTGATAGTAAAATCAATGAAAGACTTGGTTATTGAAGACTTACAATATCAAGATAAAAAAGAAGTACGTAAAACTTTACTTCTTTACAATATTATTACAATGCTCAATAGCCCTAAAGATAACTCTTATTTTCCTTTTCATTTATTCAAGAATGAAAGTTGGGATATTGAACATATTACATCTATAAAAGACACAGTCCCTGATAAAAATAGAGAACATTGGCTTAATGATGCAAAAGTCTTTATTGATGTATCTAAAAAAGAAGGCACCAAGCTACTCAAGAGATCAGAACAGTGTAATGTTAATAATGAAGATGAATTCAAAGAATTATTTGAAGATATTGTTTCGCACTTTAATTCAGATCTTGGTGATGATGCTATAAATGATATTTCTAATCTTACACTTCTTGATTCCCAAACTAATCGTGGATATAAAAATGCTGTATTTCCTCTAAAAAGAAAAACAATTATTAATCGTGATAAATCAGGTGTTTTTATTCCAATTTGTACTAAAAATGTATTTCTAAAATATTTTAGTGAATATCCACCGAAAATCTCATTTTGGACTGAAGAAGATCGTAAAAATTATGAAACAGACTTGTATTCTGTTTTGGACAAATATTTAACAATAAATGAGTAATCAAGAGAATTATACTGGACGCATTCTAAACTTTAATGATTTGATCAATGAACATTCCATTCAGATTCCTATCATACAAAGGGATTATGCTCAAGGAAGAAAAAATCAGAAAGAAGTAAGAGACAACTTCCTTAACGCAATTTTTAATTGTCTAAAAAATAATGAGCCCATAAAACTTGATTTCATTTATGGCAGTGTTGTGGATTCAAAATTTCAGCCATTGGATGGGCAACAAAGACTAACAACTCTTTTTTTACTTCATTGGTATGGAGCTACAAAAGAAGAATTACTATCAAATAAAAATATAAGTGATTTACTACGAAAATTCACATACGAAACCCGTATATCTTCACGTGAATTTAGTCAAGTTTTAGTTAAAGAATCAATCAAAGTATTAAATTCTGACCAAATATTAAGTGAAACAATTATTGATAAAAATTGGTTCTTTTTATCTTGGAAAAATGACCCTACAATTGACTCAATGCTTAGAAGCATTGATGCAATTCATGAAAAATTTTTTGAAATCGATAACCTTTGGGAGAAACTAAAATCTAATCTTATTCAATTCTATTTTGTAGAACTAGAGAATATGGGTTTAACAGATGACCTATATATTAAAATGAATGCAAGAGGTAAACTTTTAACGCCTTTTGAGAATTTTAAAGCAGGTTTTCAAAAAAAAATAATTGATGAAAATTGGGAGAATGGTTTGGATATTAAAGATCAATTTGGGGTTAAAATTGATAATGACTGGACTGACTTTTTCTGGGATTATTTTAGGAAAAACAACACAATCGATGATGCTCAAATAAGGCTTGTTAGTGCTATTGCAATGACAATGTCATCAGTAGAAAGAGTTAATTCAACTGACGTTAGAATCGATTTAATTAACCAATTACAAGAAGAACCTAGTAAAGTTCGCCCTACGCACTTTACAAAAAGAGCTTTTGATTTTCTTGTTTCAACTTTGGACATATATCATGAAAGGCTATTTCTATATGATTACTTATCCGACAAACTACCTTTTCCTTTATGGAGACATTCACCAAAAGGATCTTTTCTTTCAATGATTGTGCATGAAGATAATGCCACTTCTACTCTTCAAAGAAATAGTGCCACCTATACTCAAAAAGTTTTGTTTTTTGCAGAGTCTGTTTATTACAGAAAAAACGATGAAAAAAACAAAGAAACTTACGAAGATTGGATGCGAGTAGTTAGAAACATTGTTTCAAGAGGTGATGTAGAAAAAGATGGTTCAAGACCAGATATAGTTAGAAGCCCACAATCTTTTGATGGTGTTATAAATCTAATCAATGAATTATCAAATGGTTGCCAAAACATATATCAATTTCTTGATCAACAACCAAACCTAAAATCACAATATGCAAAAGATCAAATTAATGAAGAGATTGAAAAGGCAAGATTAATTTGTTTCGATCCAGACTACAGAAATATCATTTTTAAGGCTGAAGACAATGAATTATTGAGAGGTAAAATAAGTTTTATTTTTCACTGTATTAATTATAACTTTAATCCTTTGAATTTTGATTCTATTAAGTTTTCAAAAATTGCAGATGTAATTAATAATTATTTTGGTAATGAAAAAAGCTTAAATAACAATATTAGAAGAGCAATGTTGACTATTGAAGTCAAAGGCAATTATGAATTCTATTCTTACTGGTGGTCATATTGGCACATAGATAATGCAACTAAAAGAAGACTATTTGACAAATTCAGAGAAATAGAATATTGCATAAACGATGAATATTACAGAGAATATTTTAAAAAATTTATTTTGCAACTAATGTTAAAAACCCCTCAACAAATTACACAAGATTTTATTCCTTCCGAAAATTTTCCAAACTGGAAAAAGCGGTTGATTAAAGAATCAAATCTATTGGATAATAATAACAAAACAAATCATATTACTATCGCAGAAGATAACTCATATTGTTACTTATTGAAAAGTAAAAGACCACGTGAAATAGAAGGTAATATCAAAATACAATAAAAACCACACCCAACAACTAAGTTTTCGTTGCGTCCGTAGGACGAACAATGAAAACTCCTGTTGAACGGAACCGTTGAATTTAGAAACAAACTTAGGATGGCTATAAATAATTGCTTGTTCTCGCCTACTTTGGAAATTCCTGCGGAATTTCGGGTCACACGTAA
>NZ_JABDQL010000128.1 GCF_013042245.1 Winogradskyella sp.
GATATAGTAAAACTGTAACATTATGACTTTTATGGATATATTTACTATTCTGTGACATCGAGTCACAAAATAGTAATAATTAACGAGGCAAGCCTCGAGGTATTAAACCTGAAAGCGAATAAAATTACCATCTAATCGCATAGAATATCCTGTAAATGCCCTTGCACTTTCTTTTATATCTTTCTCAGAATAATGCTTTGCTCCCAAGGTAAAAAGCTCCATTAATTCTCTCGCAAAATTCTCATTAGGTTGTGCTTTTCTATTCTGTTTTAAATTAAGATATTTTACCATTGCTGCTTCTCTAGAAATAGCTTTTACAAAGTCTCTAAAGTTACCAAGCGCATGTGCTCTCAATGTATTATTGTACTGCTGCATAAACACCACATTATTATCTCTGCACACAAAATGATTGGCCCAAAACAAAGTCATCCGTTCTCGTAAAACATCATTTGAAGCAACCATTTTATCAACCCATGCACTATTTAAATCCAAAATGCGCTTTCTGCTTTTTGCAGCCAACTCTTTTAACTTATTTGGGTTAGATTTTAATGTTTTAAAATCTAGATTTTCAAATTCTGAAAGGTCAATTTTTAAAGCTCGTGTATTTTCTGAAGCTAGAAACAATTTATTAACGATAGCATCAACTGATTTTTTAGAATTAGCCTTTATTTGCTCAGGTCGTATACCAAATCCCGCACGCCAATATAGATGTTTGATGTGTTCTTGTTTCATAACATTTTAGACCCTAAATTTTTGATAAGGTTTAATTTAGGAAATATAATTACATAAAAAACCCGCTTCAAAATTGAAACGGTTTTTTACTTTATTATTCTTTAAAAGGTGGTGGCGGACAAACTTTGTAAATATACTTTTGGGGTATTTGTTCTCTAGCTTCAGAATTACTTTCATGATAAAATCCAAATGTATGACCCCACCAACTTTTTAGTGATTCTTTCTGAGTGAATAAATATGGGTTAGTGACCTTATATATTTCGCTAGAGACATCCATGCTTATGATAGCAGTGAAATAATATTTTGCTTCTCCGTCTTCTTTTATTTTAAAAGCAAATAAATTATATGCATAACTGTCTGCTGTTGTTTCTGACTTTTCTATATAACTACCAAATCTAATTGAATCAGGATTATTGTTTAAATCATTCTTGTAAGCAACTAAATCTGAATATCTAAATGTACCTTCAGGCGGTTTTGCATTTTTTAAAAAAGCAATATTACCACTCTTTAATCTAGAAGTAAAAGATTTACCTCTAGCCTCAATTTTTGCATAATCAATGGCAACTTGTGAAAAGACACAAGACAAACAAGAAAAATAAAACAGTATTAAACTCAGTCTAATATAGGGCATAACAGCATTACAAATCAAACTTAATACCTTGCGCTAATGGTAACTCATCAGAATAGTTAATGGTGTTTGTTTGTCTTCTCATATAGATTTTCCAAGCGTCAGAACCAGATTCGCGTCCACCGCCTGTTTCTTTTTCACCTCCAAAAGCACCACCGATTTCTGCACCTGAAGTTCCAATATTAACGTTAGCAATTCCACAATCACTACCTGCAAAAGATAAGAATTTTTCTGCTTCCTTCATTTCGTTTGTCATAATAGCTGATGATAAGCCTTGAGCTACTCCATTTTGTATATCGATAGCATTTTCAACTTCACCAGAATATTTCATTAGGTACAAAATTGGCGCAAATGTTTCATGCTGGACGATTTCAAAATGATTTTCTGCTTCAATGATTGCTGGCTTTACGTAACATCCGCTTTCGTAACCTTCTCCTTCTAAAACACCACCTTCAACTAGAACGTTTCCACCTTCAGATTTTGCTTTTTCAATGGCAGATAAATAGGTGTTCACTGCATCTTTATCGATTAGTGGACCGATATGATTATTTTCATCCAGAGGATTTCCAATCGTCAATTGTTTATAAGCACCAACAATGGCATCACGCACTTTATCGTAAACACTCTCATGAATAATTAAACGGCGCGTAGATGTGCAACGCTGACCACAAGTACCAACCGCACCAAACACAGCACCAGGAACAACCACTTTTAAATCGGCTGTTGGTGTTATAATTATAGCATTATTGCCGCCTAATTCTAATAACGATTTCCCAAAACGCTTTGCAACTGTTGCACCAACAATGCGTCCCATACGTGTAGAACCTGTTGCAGAAATTAAAGGAATTCTAGAATCTGTAGTCATGTATTCTCCTACTTTATAATCGCCATTAACGATACAAGAAATACCTTCTGGTAAATTATTTTCTTTTAAAACACCTGCAATAATATTCTGGCAAGCAACAGCACAAACTGGTGCTTTTTCAGAACCTTTCCAAACACAAGTGTCGCCACAAACCCAAGCCAGAGCTGTATTCCAAGCCCAAACTGCTACTGGAAAATTAAATGCCGAAATAATACCAACAACACCTAAAGAGTGCCATTGCTCACGCATTACATGACCTGGACGTTCAGACGGAATGACTTGACCGTTTAACTGACGAGATAATCCAACTGCAAAATCACAGATATCAATCATTTCTTGCACTTCGCCATAACCTTCTTGCAAAGATTTGCCCATTTCGTAAGACACTAGCTTTCCTAGTGGTTCTTTTAGTTCTCTTAATTTATTTCCAAATTGACGTACAATTTCGCCACGTTGTGGTGCTGGCATTGCTCTAAATGTAGCAAATGCAGATGTTGCTGCATTTATAACTTTATCATAATCTGCTTTAGTTGTTGTAGATACTTTTGCGATTAATTGCCCATCTACTGGCGAGTAGCTTTCAATAAGGTCGCCACTACCAAAATTGTTAGAACCTGTCGAAGTTCCATGATTTATGTCCCTTATTCCTAATTTATCTAATGCTTCTTTTATTCCAAAATCAGTTGCAACTGTTCCCATATATTGTATTGATTTTTGTGTATTTTAATTCGGACGAAGATAAGAATAAATTGTTGCTTAAAAGAAAGCTTCAGTATTCAAAAGTTGCATTAACTTTAAGAACAGTTTAACAACATACTAAAATCTAACCTTAGAAATAACAACGTATCTATTTTAACAAGAATAGGCCTATATCTTGATTTTAAGTAATTCTCATACACGATGAGAATCAGTATTAATTAAAATCCAAAATATTATGTTTTTAAGAATTTTAGCAGTGGTTTGCTTTGCGTTTAGCATTGCACAAGCCCAAGACATCCAGTACGTTTCAGCAGAAAACGGATTAGTAATAAGAGAACAACCAAATCAAGGTGCTACAAAAATTGGCATATTAGATTATGGCACGCCAGTAGAGATTACAGAATACACAGATTTAGCTTTAGATGTAAAGGATAGCAACACAAAAATTTCGGGCAAATGGGTAAAAATAAAAGGTCCAGCCGTAGGCGAATATTTCGAAGATGGCTATGTATTCAACGGTTTTTTAACCGAAGAAAAAATTGAACGTCCGCTCAAAATACCGTTCGATCTTTTTACTTTATATATTGATAAATTTTATACCGATGTAGAACCTGTCATGAGCGAAGTCGAAGGGTTAAATCAGATTTCTAAAGATGACGAAGCGACTATCTTCAAAGTGAAAACAAACAATTCTCCAGAAAATAGATATCTCAAAGTAAAACATCATGAAAAATATAGAGCTATAAAAGTTTTTCAACGCTACAAAAATAACATCGCTGTAACAACTAAAGATGGAAAAACTAAGCTTACAGATTATCAAGATTACACTTCGAGCTGGAAGCCTCTAGAACTATTATTCGCTAACGATAATATTTTTAAGACTATGGCGTATTCTGATAAAGATAGCAAACGTTTTGGCGATATAGATACGGCGAAATTAAACGCTTATTTAAAAACTGAAAATGGTGTTTCCCACAAAATAGTGCCTAGCCAAATTGAACTCAAAGTGGTAATGACAAGCATTGATGGTTACAAGAATGAAAAAAATGTAATCTTTGAGTTACCTTTAAAGGACTAAATCTATCTTTATAATAATTAGGATCAATAATATTCTAAATCATGAAAATCAACAAAATCTTTGCCCTTATCCTCTTCATATTTTTAGCATTATCTTGTAAGGATAATTCAGCAGAAACGGACAATATCTTTAAGTTTAGAGATTACATAAGCTATACAACTTCTGGAGTTGTTTCTGTTGCTGAACCAATAAAAATAACTTTAGCAAATGAAGTTGAAAGCTGGGAAAGTGGCAAAGATTTAAATACTGATTTAGTAAAAATAAAGCCTCATGTTCAAGGTAAACTTCAAGTTTTAAATAAAACTACACTTCTTTTTACACCTGACGAACATTTAGATGCCGACACAGAATATACAGTAACCGTTAATATTGGCGATGTATTAAAAGACATTCCTAAAGAATATAATTCCTACACATTTCAGTTTAAAACAATTGCACCTAGATTCAATATCACAACGTCAAATTTGCAATCGTACAGTAAAAACTGGCAATATGTTTCGGCATATTTACGCTCGGCTGATATTATTAGTATAGACAATGCAAAGCAGCTGGTTGGAGCTTCGCAAAAAAATGAAAACTTGAATTTAGTTTGGAATGAAGTCAATGAAAATTCAAAATATTTCGAATTTAAAATCGATAGTATTCGACGTTATGTCGAAGATAGCAAAGTCAATGTTAAGTGGAATGGTGATGCTATTGATTCCGAAAACGAAGGCGAAAATTCAATTATAATTCTAGGAAAAAACAATTTTTCTATTGTTAAAGCTGAAGTGTTTCAATCTCCAGAACAATATCTATCACTCAATTTTTCTGACCCCTTAAAAAAACAACAGAATTTTTCAGGATTAGTAACTATTCAGAATGTAAAAAAACCAAAATACGTGGTCGATGGCAATGTTTTGAAGGTTTATCCTGATGCCAAATTAGTGGGCGATATTAAAGTTGATGTGTTTACTGGAATTATTAATACCGATGGTTATAAACTGAAAACTAATTTCTCAGAAAAATTGACTTTCGAATCTCTGAAACCTCTAGTAAGATTGATTAGCAACGGTACAATTCTTCCAAATTCAAAAGAATTAAAATTCAATTTTGAAGCGGTTAATTTAAGCAAAGTCGATGTCCGAATTATCAAAATTTTTGAAGATAATATACTTCAGTTTTTACAGTCTAATAACTTAAATAGTAACAACAGATATGGTATTAGAAATGTTGGTCGTCGCATCGCAAAACAAACCATAACTTTAATAGATAACGAAACGCAAAACACCGGTAAATGGAAAGCTTACAGTCTAGACCTCTCAAAATATTTTACAGCAGATGTTGGTTCTATCTATCGTGTGGAGTTGAGTTTTAATCGTGACTATGCGCTTTACGATTGTAATGCAAATGCAAGTATCCCAACCACCGACGAATATGATTATTATGATGACGATTATTATGCTTCCGAAGACCTTACGGAAGAAGAACAAAACCGTCTTGAAGAAGATTATTGGGATAATGTGACTTACGGCTACAAAAACGATAATTACAGATGGCGCGATAAGGATAATCCGTGTACAGATTCGTATTTCAATTATCCAGATAGAACGGTTTCACAAAATTTAATAGCGTCAAATTTAGGCGTCGTTGTTAAAAAAGGCAGCTCAAATACTTATCTATTTGCTATAACTGATATTTTATCTGCAAACCCAGAAAATGGTGTAACCGTAAATCTATATAATTACCAACAACAACTCATCACAAAAGGTATTACTAACGTTGATGGTATCGTAGAAGTTGAAACCGATAAACGGGCTGCTTTCGCGACTATTTCCAAAGGACAAAATACAAGCTACGTTAAACTCTTAGATGGTAATTCTTTATCGCTGAGTAAGTTTGATGTTTCTGGCAAAAAACTACAACGTGGTCTTAAAGGCTATATCTACACAGAACGCGGTGTTTGGCGACCTGGCGATAGTTTGTTCCTCACTTTTGTACTTAATGATAATGCCAATAAATTACCTCAACGTCATCCTGTAAAACTTGAAATTACGGATCCCGTTGGTAAACTCGTACATCGTAAAATTACAGTAAATAACATCAATCATTTTTACAATTTTACGGTACCAACATCCACAGATTACAAAACAGGAAATTACTATGCTAAAGTTTCTGTCGGTGGCGCATCGTTTACAAAAACTTTAAAAATTGAAACCGTAAAACCGAATCGTTTAAAAATTAAAATTGATTTTGAAGATGAAATTCTCACAAACAACACAGCACTTAAAGGCGAATTAAATGTTACTTGGTTACACGGTGCGCCAGCAAAAAATATAAAAGCTGAAGTAAAAGCGAAATTCACCTCTAAATCTACAAGTTTTGAAGGCTATAAAAATTACACTTTTAATGACCCAACCCGAAATTTTAATTCTGAAGAAGTCATTGTTTACGATGGAAATATAGATAGCAAAGGAAATGCAACCGTAAACAGCAAACTCAATATTGGTAAAAACGCACCAGGAATGTTGAATGCTCAATTCTTAGTTAGAGCTTTTGAAAATGGTGGTGATTTTTCTCTAGATTCCTTTACAATGCCTTACGCACCTTACGAAAGTTTCGTAGGTTTAAAATCTCCAAAGGGCAATAACTACGGTTCTTATTTTACAGATAAAAATCACACATTTAATGTCGTAACCGTTAATGCTGAAGGCAAATCTGTACAACGAAAAAATCTTGAAGTTAAAGTCTACAAAGTCGAATGGCGTTGGTGGTGGAATTCCTCGTATGACGACCTAGCAAGTTACGTGTCAAGTAGCTATCACAGACCAATAAAAAACTATATCATAAATACAGATGCTAACGGAAAAGCGAATTTTAAACTCAATATTCCTGATGACGAACGCGGCCGTTTTTTAATAAGAATTGTTGACCCAGAAAGCGGACATGCCACAGGACGAACAGCTTATTTTTACAAAAACTGGTGGCAATCTTCACCTTCATCAGACAAAGAAGCTGCTAAAATATTAGTCTTTTCAGCAGATAAAACCAATTATAATGTTGGCGAAACAGCAAAATTGACATTTCCTTCTGGAACCGAAGGTCGTGCTTTGGTTAGTATAGAAAATGGCTCAGAAGTTATCGATTACCAATGGGTAAAAACAGCAAAAGGCGAAACAACGGTAGATATTCCTATCACGGAAACCATGGCGCCAAATGTATTTGTAAATATTTCATTATTGCAACCACATGACGTTACATCTAACGATTTACCAATTCGTCTTTATGGTGTTATTCCGATTATGATTGAAAACCCTGAAACCCGATTATATCCCGAAATTTCAATGCCAAATAGCATTAGACCTAAGGAATCTTACGAAATAAAAGTGTCTGAAAAAAATAACAAATCAATGACCTACACCATTGCTGTTGTAGAAGAAGGTTTGCTCGATTTAACGCGTTTTAAAACCCCTAATGTTTGGGATAGTTTTTACGCTCGTGAAGCACTTGGTGTAAAAACTTGGGACATTTTCGATAATGTTATTGGCGCCTATTCTGGAAGTATAGATCAAGTATTTGCTATTGGTGGCGATGGCGAAGCGGCTGAAGGGAAAAATAAAAAAGCAAATCGTTTTAAACCTGTAGTTACTTATTTAGGACCTTTTATTCTTAATGCTAACGAAACCAAAACACACAAACTCAAAATGCCAAACTACGTTGGTGCAGTTAGAACAATGGTGATTGCAGGAGATAATTCTGAAGAAGCTTATGGAAATGCTGAAAAATCTGTGCAAGTTAAACAACCATTAATGGTGTTGGCAACCTTACCACGAAAATTAAGCCCTGGTGAAAAAGTGACTTTACCTGTTACTGTTTTTGCTATGGACAAGGAGGTAAAAAACGTGAAATTAAACTTAAAGCTTAGTGATGGTATTTCCGTAACAGGGAGCAAGTCACAGACACTTCAGTTTGAAAATCCTGATGAAAAAATGGCCTATTTTGAATTGGACGTCACCAAAGCAAAAGGCATAAATACCATTGAAGTTATCGCATCAGGAAATGGCGAAACATCATCCTACAAAGTAGAAATTGATGTTGAAAATCCAAATCCAATGTCTTCAAAAGTCATTGATAAGGAACTTCAAGCTAATACAAAACAAGACCTGTATTTTTCAACCTTTGGAGTTTCGGGAACAAATTCAGCTTCGGTTGAATTTTCAACCTTACCTCCAATGGATTTCAATAAACGTTTGGCATATTTAATTCGGTATCCGCATGGTTGTGTAGAGCAAACAACATCTGGAGTTTTTCCACAATTGTTCTTAGCAGATATTTTCGATTTATCATCAAAACGAAAGAAAGAAATTGAAGATAATATTAAAAGCGGCATTAATCGTTTATCAAGTTTCCAAAGACCTGATGGTGGATTAAGTTATTGGATTGGAGAGAGTTCAGCTAACGATTGGGGTACGAGTTACGCAGGACATTTTATGATTGAAGCTGAGAAAAAAGGTTATGTTTTACCTCTGACTTTTAAAAATAATTGGCTACGCTACCAAAAACAAGCAGCTAGAAACTGGCGTCCGAGTTACAGATATTATCATAACGATTTGGCACAAGCTTACCGATTGTACACATTAGCTTTAGCAGGAAGTCCAGATTTAGCGCGTATGAATCGATTGAGAGAATTTACTGAAATTTCTAACGATGCAAAATGGCGATTGGCAGCAGCTTATGCGTTAGCAGGACATAAAGAAGCAAGTGAGTCGATTACTAAATCGGCTAATATAAATTTTCAACCACCAAAAAGTAATTACTACACCTATGGTTCTTTAAATAGAAATCGTGCTATGGCTCTGGAAACTATGCTTGTAACAGATAATCCTAAAGCTGCAGATTTAGCTAAAACTATTAGCAAAGCATTGTCTGGTGATGATTGGATGAGTACGCAAACTACAGCGTATAGCTTATTGGCAATTGGAAAATTAATTACCAAAAATGGAGGAAAAGAATTAAATCTCAAGTATTCTGTCAATGGAAAAACAGAAATAATTTTCACTAAAAACGGTATTGCGCAACGTGACATTGCAGTTGTTGATGGACAGAATACAATCAGTATTGAAAACAACGATAATAACTTAGTTTACGTACGAGTTTTAAATTCTGGTAAGTTAAAGCTTGGTGAAGAATTACCAGTGAAACGAGGTTTTTCAATCTCTACCATCTATAAAGATTTACAAGGCAATAAATTAAACATTTCAAAATTACAGCAAGGTCAAGATTTTGTAGCAACCGTAAGCATAACTAATTTGAATAATGAGCAAGTAAATGATGTAGCGTTGACTCAAATTTTCCCTTCAGGTTGGGATATTGTCAATACCCGTTTTACCGATTTTGGAGATACAACAGTAAGTCAAGCTAGATATACAGACATCCGAGATGACCGCGTAAATTTCTATTTTGATATGAATAGAAAAGGTAAAAATGGAACTAAAACATTTACCGTTTTACTGAATGCCTCTTATTTAGGAACCTATTATTTACCTGGCACACAAGCTGAAGCCATGTACGATAATGATTATTTTGTTAGAAATGAAGGCCGTTGGATTACCGTGGAAAAATAATATCAAATGAAAAACAATAAACCATACTACACCGTAATTTTCACTTCAACTCAAACTGAAAAGATTAAAGGATATTCTAAAATGGTAAATCAAATGGAAGCATTAGCTAAACAACAAGATGGTTATTTAGGTATGGAAAGTGCAAGAAATGAGGTTGGAATTACCGTGAGTTATTGGGAAAGTTTAGAAGCAATAAAACAATGGAAAGCCAACTCTGAACATTTATTTGCTCAGCATAAAGGTCGTGAACAATGGTACAATTGGTATAAGGTTAGAATTTGTAAGGTGGAACGTGAATATGAGTTTGAGAAATAGAAGAATTAATATTGAAATTTCTACACTACATAAAACGCAATAAAATCAAGAGTACTATCGCTCTAATTTTACTCGTAGCTTACTATTTCTGCTTACCCAAAGAACTTTTTAAAGACCCAACTGCAACTGTAATCACAAGTGACTCTAATCAATTATTAGGGGCTTTAATTGCAGATGATGGTCAATGGAGATTTCCAGAGACAGATAGCATTCCAATCAAGTTTAGAACTTGTATTCTTCAGTTTGAAGATGACTATTTTTATGAGCATCCTGGTTTTAATCCTATTTCAATTTTTAAAGCCTTAATACAGAACATTAGCTCTGGCGAAGTAGAACGCGGTGGAAGTACAATTACACAACAAGTGATTCGACTTTCGCGAAAAGGACAAAAACGCACCTATTCTGAAAAGCTTAAAGAACTTGTTTTAGCAACCAGATTAGAATTACGATTGTCTAAAGAAGAAATCCTTAATCTATATGTAAGTCATGCGCCTTTTGGCGGAAACGTCGTTGGTGTTGACGCGGCAGCATGGCGATATTTTAATAGAAATACTTCGGATTTGTCTTGGGCGGAAAGTGCAACTTTGGCGGTGTTACCAAATGCGCCAAGTTTGATTTATCCTGGGAAAAACCAAGAACGTTTATTTAAAAAACGAAATAGATTACTAAAAAAATTGTTTGATAATGGAACTATAGATGCGCTCACTTATAATTTATCTATTGCTGAAGGTTTGCCCCAAAAACCATATCCTTTACCTCAAATTGCACCTCATTTACTTCAGAAAATAGCTAAAACCGAAAAAGGAAATCGCATTACTACAACACTTGATTTTAAATTACAAGGGCAAGCAAATACTGTCGTAGAACAGTATTACAATCAGTTAAAGCAAAATGAAATCCATAATATTTCCATTTTAGTTTTAGATGTAAAATCTCGAAAAGTGCTCACCTACATAGGCAACTCACCTACCGATAAGGAACATCAAAAAAATGTAGATATCATTGACAAACCAAGAAGTACTGGGAGCATATTAAAACCCTTTTTATACGCATCAATGTTAGATGCTGGCGATATTTTACCTAACACTTTAGTCGCTGATATCCCAACGCAATTTGGAAGTTACCAACCTGAAAATTTCAACAAGGAATATGATGGTGCTGTTCCTGCAGATTTAGCGTTATCGCGCTCTTTAAATGTACCTGCTGTACGAATGCTTCAAGATTTTGGCTTGGATAGATTTTATCAATATTTAAAACAACTCGAATTAAAGGATGTAAAATTTAATGCCAATCATTATGGATTATCCTTGATTCTCGGCGGAGCAGAAAGTAACTTGTGGGATTTGTGTAAAAGTTATGCTGCAATGGCTTCCACCTTAAATCATTTCAACGAAAATTCTAGTCAATATTATTCTAACGAATTCTGTGAACCAACCTTTACAAATTCTAAAATAAACTTCGGAAAATTATCTCAAGAGAAAACAGTTTTTGATGCCGCTTCAACCTATCTTACTTTTGAGAGTATGAAACAAGTGAACCGACCGGAAGAAGATGACAGTTGGGAATATTACGATTCTTCACAAGAGATTGCTTGGAAAACAGGAACCAGTTTTGGTTTTAGAGATGCTTGGGCCATTGGCACCACAAAAAAATATGTGGTTGGTGTTTGGGTTGGCAACGCTGATGGTGAGGGCAGACCAGGTTTGGTTGGTGTACAAGCTGCTGCACCAATTCTGTTTGATATTTTCGATTTGTTACCAAAAAGCACTTGGTTTGCTAAACCTTATGACGAAATGATTAAAGTAGATATTTGCAAGAAAAGCGGCTTTAGAGCATCTTCAATTTGTGATGATATCTCTACTCAATTTATTCAACTTAGTGGACAGAAAACACAGCCTTGTCCGTATCATAAACTAATTCATTTAGATGATTTGGAGCAATTTCAAGTCAATTCATCTTGTGATAATATTTCAAATATAAAACTCAAATCTTGGTTTCAGTTGCCACCCTTACAAGCATTTTATTACAAATCTAAAAATCCGTTTTATAAGGAATTACCGCCTTTTAGAAGTGATTGTACAGAAACGGCATCCATTAAGATGGCGTTTATTTATCCGAGCCAGCAAAGCACTATTTTTTTACCTAAAGATTTTGACAGTAACACTAATGAATTGATTCTAAAAGTCGCACACTCTAAACCAGAATTGGAATTGTATTGGTCTATTGACCAAACCTATGTTGGTAGTACAAAAGATATTCATGATATGGCTATTTTACCAAAACCTGGCGAGCATGTTATTACTGTTGTCGATGAATTAGGAAATGAGTTGAAACATAAAATAATAATTTCAGAATAATTAGTTGTATTATGTACTTTTGTAGAACTAACTAATTATTTTTTATGGACACACTTCAATTTATACATTCGGGCTGGGCATATGTTGTTTTAATCGTCTTGATTTTGGCGACACTCAATGCACTTATCAAGTTTTTTGGAAACAAAGAATTTGATGCCAAAGATTTTAGAATTTCACTTTTTGCATTAATTACTATGCATATACAGTTACTTATTGGTATAGTGCTATGGTTTACCAAAGGGTATTTTGGTGAAATGAGTGTTGGCGAGGTTATGAAAAACGATGCCGTTAGAAAGTTAGCTATAGAGCACCCAACAACAATGCTTATTGCGGTTGCTTTGGTGACCATTGGTTACTCTAAACATAAAAAGAAATTAGTTTCTAAACCAAAATTTAAGATGCTTGCTGTTTTTTATACTATAGCTCTAGCCTTGGTTCTATATATGATTCCTTGGAATCTGTGGTTTTAAAACATCTTAGTTGTAACTCTAAGATATGATTACAAAACATTTAATATTAGGTTTTGTCTTTGGAATATCAATGTCATTTATTTCTTGGATTGTTGGGATGATAATAAACAGTATTCTTGTGAAAACTGCTGACTATAAAAAACTATCGAACCTAAATTTTATTAATAGTAAACGGTTGAATAAAGCAATCGGAATCACATACTTTAAATGGATTGTTAAAAATACTTTTTTTAAATTTTTCAATCAGAAACTTAAAATAGAAAACAAAAAAGTAGATTTTAAAGACCTACGATATCAAATGACACTCTCCGAAATAAGTCATTTAATCGGATTCGTTTTTGTTACAGTTTTTGCCATTTATAAATCCTTTAATGTGAGTCTTACTTTTGGAATTTCAATAATGATTCCTAATGTTTTAATGAATTTATATCCTTCTTTATTACAGCAAGAAAATAAAAGGAGGATTGACAAATTTCTAAATAAATAAAAGCTTAAAACATAGAAAAGGCTTCAATTAATTTTGAAGCCTTCTATATATTCTGAAAAGAAATTTATTCTTGAACCTCTTTTATGACATAAACATAAACTGGGAAATGATCACTAAATCCTCCTGTATAACCACCATCTGCAAAACTTCTAAAAGGATACCCTTTCCATCTTCCGCGCTTATTAGTTAAATATTGTTTATTAAAAATTCCTGCTTTGTAAAACCTAAAAGAAGAATAGTCTTTTTCTAACAAAGGTGCAGTAACCATTATTTGATCAAATAAACTCCATGCATCACGGTAAGCTGTTGTTCCTAAGCCTTTCTTTTTAAACATATTCTCGTAAGGATTATAAATACCTTTAAGCTTCACACGTTTTTTATTGGCCTGTGCTTTAAGTACATCTTTTACACTAGCATTTGTTGGGTCATCATTTAAATCACCCATAATTAACACTTTTGCATAAGGATCAATCGACTGAAGAGAATCCACTAAACGTTTGGTCACTTTAGCTGCAGCAACACGCTTTGGTCTACTTCTAGCTTCTCCACCACTTCTTGATGGCCAGTGGTTTACGATTAAATGAATATCATCACCATCTAACTTACCACTAACTAATAACTGATCTCTGGTATATTTACGTTTTCTCGTTACATCGTCATAAATTTTTAACTCATGAGAACTTGAATTTGTAGGCTGAAATAATGCCTTCTGGTATAATAAAGCCACATCAATACTCCGAGCATCTGGTCCTTCAAAATGAATAATACCATAATCCTTGCCTAAGAGAAATGGATTGTTTACAACATCTTCTAATACTTTTCGATTTTCAATTTCGCAAACGCCAATTATTGCTGGAGAATTTTTACTTTGATTACGCCCAATATCTGCTATAACACGAGCCATTCCTTTAATCTTTTTCTCATACACTTCAGGTCTATTTGAAGCTGACATTTCCATCATTGGACTAGCTTCATCAAATTTTTCTGGGTCATTAATTGTATCGAAAAGATTTTCTAAATTATAAAAGGCAATCGTGTGGATTTTAAATTTCTTCGCTTTTTGAGCTGAAGCAACAAATGTGAAAGAAAATGTAAGAAAAACTAAGAGTAATTTTATTGATTTCATTTATTTGTATTATCTAACTGTAAAGCTTACAGCAATTTGGATACCAAAAGTATATATTTCTAATAAATAATGTAACTTAGTCTGCCTTTAATTTTTTGTGTTAAAGGAATCTTAAATTAAATCAATTGAGTTAGTCATTTAATTTCCGTACATTTAAGTCAATAAAATTAGGATAATGGAACAATTTGAAGGACAAGATATACTAAACTTTATAAAAGAATTTCCAAATGATGAGGCTTGCAAAGTCTAT
>NZ_JABDQL010000027.1 GCF_013042245.1 Winogradskyella sp.
TGTTAAGTACAAAAGAGTATTGCATTAAAGCATGTGTATGAAAATTTTACCTAAAAGGGATTCTTAGCAGTTTAATCTAAAATGTTGAAAACATGAACTTTAAACATAATTTATTCGTATGAAACTACAGAACATTACAAAAATTAAATAGATGAAAAAGAATAGCATCAACTTTATAGTTACACTTGTTCTAGCAATACTATTATCGCAATTTCTACCTTGGTGGTCTGTGATGTTAGCTAGCTTTATTTCGGCAGTATTAATTCGCTTAAAAAAAAGCGCTGTGTTCTTTGTACCATTTCTTGCAATTGCTGTGTTTTGGATAGCTTATGCATTTTATTTAAGCAGTGCCAATGATTTTATATTAGCAAAAAAGATAGCTGTTTTATTGCCTTTAGAAGGTAATCCATATTTGTTAATGTTGCTAACAGGAGTTCTTGGTGGTATTGCCGCAGGTATTTCGGCAGTATTTGGAAAACAAGTTGCTTTGGTATTAAAGTCATAAAATGATACGCTATGATTTCTAAACTCAACCTAGAAAATATCTTATTTCTTGATATAGAAACTGTTCCTGAAGTTGAAAATTTTACAGATTTAGATGACACCAAACAGCAGCTTTGGGAATTAAAGTCTAAGTATCAAAGACGAGAAGATTTTACAGCTGAAGAATTTTATGACCGTGCAGGCATATGGGCAGAATTTGGTAAAATTATATGTATTTCTGTAGGTTATTTTAAAACTGAAGGTGATATAAGAAACTTTAGAGTAACATCCTTTTATGGTGATGAGGTTAAGATCCTGAAAGATTTTAAAAACTTATTGATTTCTCATTTTAGCCAAACCAAGCATTTACTCTGTGCTCATAATGGCAAGGAATTTGACTTTCCGTATATCGCAAGACGAATGATTATTCACAATATAGAATTACCATATAAGTTGAACTTATTTGGGAAAAAACCTTGGGAAGTACCGCATTTAGACACCTTAGAGTTATGGAAATTCGGCGATTATAAGACCTATACTTCGCTTAAATTATTAACCAATGTTTTAGGTATACCCTCACCAAAAGATGATATAGATGGTAGTGACGTATATCGCGTCTTTTACGAAGATAAAGCTATTGACCGTATTATTACCTATTGTGAAAAAGATACTATTGCAGTCGCTCAAATATTTCTAAGATTACGGGGTGATGAATTACTTCATGATAATGAAATAAAACATATTTAAAATTAAAAAAGCTCAGATAAATATCTGAGCTTTTTTTCATTGAAGTTATTTCTTCATTAGCTTCTGCATCTTATTCAATCCATTAGATGTTTGGATATTTATCATATAAATACCTTTACTTAATCTAGAAATGTCTATACGCTTTTGAGAAGTAATTGAATCAACTGACCACTTATGTTGCTTAACAACTTTTCCAGTTAAATCATAAACATACATGGTGACATCAACAGTTCCGTTTGAAGTATCTAAGCCTAGATCTACATTAAGATTTGCATCAGCTGGATTTGGATAAAACTTTACTGAATTTTCAATAGTCTGAGTTGGGTTTAATAAATCATCAACTAACACTTGTTCTACCTTAGTTGTTACTGAAGAACTTAAGTTAATGTTATCAATAGCAATATCTGCTTGCCATGTACCACCTGTTACTCTATTGAATCTTAATTGTACACTGTTGCCAACATATGCAGATAAATCTATATTCTGTGACAACCATTGATTGCCCTGATTTCCTGTCTCGCTCCATAACGTAATCCAACTAGCTCCATTATCATTACTCGCCTCTAATGCTATGCTTCCCATGTCATTACTGCCAAACATATGGTAACCAAAAGAGAAAGTTGCACTGCTCTGAGAGGATAAATCATAACATGGTGATGTAATTATTGCGCGCTTATTAGGATAACTTGTATTGTTGCCAGAAGCTTCAACAAAAATATAGCTACTGCCTTGAACGGCACTTGATGGTCCGGTATTGTTTGATGGTGTCCCATTGGCATCTACTGTCCAGTTTATGTCATCTGCACTACTCTGTGACCAATCTCCAATTGAACCTTCAAAGCCTTGTGTATATGGGTAGGATGTAATGCCACCTGAGCATGATGGTGTTGTTACTGCACCTTGCGTTAAGCTAATATCATCAATAGCCACATCTGCTTTCCATGAGCCTCCTGTGATTCTATTAAATCTCAACTGTATACCACTTCCAATATATGCCGCTAAATCTATACTCACTGTTAACCACTGATTTCCTTGGTTACCCGTCTGATTCCATAAACTCATCCATGAAGCACCTTCGTCATTACTTACCTCTAAATCTACTGAACCTCCATCTGTAGAACCAAACATATGATACTTGAATGAGAACGTTGCCTCACTAACAGAACTTAAATCAAAACATGGTGATGTGATAATCGCACGTTTATTTGGAAAACCTGTACCATTACCTGAAGCCTCTACATAAATATAGTTGCTGCCTTGTACTGCACTTGATGGTCCCGTATTATTTGATGGTGTCCCATTAGCATCTACTGTCCAGTTTAAATCATCTGCACTAGATTGTGTCCATGTGCCTATCCCTGATTCAAAACCTTCTGAATATGGGAACGTTGAAATTCCTCCTGAACAACCATTAGCTGCCTCATTTACATTTACTGTTCTTTCTACTGCTATCGCTGCATTGCCTGCCACATCATTAACATTATAAGTTAACGTGTATGTCCCAGCTACATTTGTGTTTACTGAACCTGTTACAACTACACTCGACGTTAGATTGCCATCAATATTATCTGTTGCTGTAGCGCCTGCATCTGCATAAGAATCGCCTACTGTTAGATTTACTGTAGCTAAACCATTTAATGTTATAACTGGTGCTACTGTATCTGCTATTACATTAATTGTGCGTGTTGTACTTGCATTATTTTCTGCTGCATCACTTACACTATAGGTTACTACATATGTGCCAGCTACATTAGTATTAACTGTTCCTATTGTAACTATACTTGAGGTTAGATTGCCATCAATGTTATCTGTTGCTGTAGCGCCTTGTTCATTATACGTGTCTCCTACATTCAAATTAATAGTCGAGGCCCCATTTAATGTTATAACTGGTGCTGTTGTGTCTGGGTTTACTGTTACTGTTCGTGTTGCACTTGCATTATTACCTGCTGCATCACTTACACTATAGATTACTACATATGTCCCAGCTACATTAATATTAACTGTTCCTGTTGTAACTATACTTGACGTTAAGTCGCCATCAACATTATCTGTCGCAGTAGCGCCTTGCTCTGTATATGTATCTCCCAAATCTAAGGTGATCGCAGAAGAACCATTCAATGTAATAACTGGTGCTTCTGTATCCGGACCAGAACCTTCAATAACGATAGTATAATCCTCTACTTCTCCATATTGGAAAGAAGCACAAGAGTCTACATTAGTATCATAACTCAACGTTACGCGCATACGTGTCGATGCCTCAGTCGCTCCACTAGGAATTGTAAAACTTCCACTTACTGGAGTAGCTTGAGTTGGTACTTGCGTAAACACTTGTTCTCCAGCATCTGTAAAATCACCATCTTTATTGTAATCTATCCATACTGAATAACCTTCATTATATAACATCCCTGTCCAAGTAGGTGTAACAGTTATTGTATACTGGGTATCCTTTGTTAGTGTAGTTGAAATACTAGTGAAATCAGAATAAAATTGTGCTCCAGATGTATTGTCAATGGTATTTAATTGAACACGGCTAATATACTCGTCATTAACATTAGAACTTTGTGATGCACAATACGTAACTGGTACAGCATCGGTAGTAATCGTTGCAGTATTACTCACAGCAGATGTATTTCCTACGGCATCCTTTGCAACAACTGTAAAAGTATATTGTGTTTCAGCAGCTAAACCTGTTGCCGTAAAACTTGTGTTTGTAGAGTTCCCTATGACAGTTGCGTCTCTTAAAACATCGTAAGAAGCTACACCTACATTATCTGTTGATGCTGTCCATGATAAGTTTGCTGAACTCTCAGTAACACCAGAAGCTGTCAAATTTGTAGGTGCTGAAGGTGCTGTAGTATCTGGTGCTTCAGTCGTAACATTGACAACATTACTTGAAGCCGATTCATTTCCTGCTGCATCTTTAGCTTTAACACTAAACGCATATGTTGTATTTGCAGATAATCCTACTGCTTGATAATTTGTTGTTGTGCCAGAAACTGAACCTATAACTATTCCATCTCTTAATACATCATAGCCTGATACTCCAATATTATCCGTAGATGCATTCCAGCTTAAATCTGTAGAATTCTGAGTAGTATTTGATGCTGAAAGACTTGTTGGAGCTGTTGGTGCATCATTATCTACAACTGTTGTTGCTTCAAATTTACCCGTAAATACACCACGACCATATGTCGAAGCAATAATCTTGTTATCTGCATCATTTCCGTTAACAGCCCAATAATCAAGAGATGTTACACTAACATCGCTCATACCATTATAGGCTTGAGACCATGATGGATTTGCATCATTAAAATTATTTGTTGACCAAACACCTAATTGAGTTGCTAGAATAGCTTCATTTCTATTTAAAGGATTTTGAAGCATATCTCTTACAGGAATATTTGGTAAATCACCTTCTTTATTTTGCCATGACGAACCACCATTAGAAGTTGCCCAAACACTTGTTACACCGTAATTATGAATAGTAACAAAGATATCATTAGCTGTTTCCCCATATCTTACTGAAGATACTGCACCAACAAATGGTGTACTAATTGTGGTAAATGTTGCACTTGAATTTGTAACATTTGTTAATCTTAAAAGTCCACCGTTAGCTAAACCTACGTACCATGTATTATTTGCAAAAGGCGAAACACCAAAGGCAGTTGGCTTACCCGTTAAAGCTGTATTTGTTAAAGTTCCACTAGAGTTTGAAGCCACATTAATACTCTTTATTCTAAATGTTGAACCTGAAGATGCATTAGTCAATAAACGATTAGCATCACTATCATAACCCATTTGGTTCACAAAATCTCCAGAAGCTTGATCACTAGAAAGTGTTGTTGCTCCACCTTGACGTCTTCCAAGTCCATTCCAAGGTAGATTAAATCTATAGATTTGATTGTAAACATAAGTGGCAATCATATACTGACCATCTTTATCTACGAATGTGTAAAAACCATCACCGTCACTAAGTTCTTCAGAACCATTAACACCTGGCGAGGTGTTATTTCCTCTAAATCCTTGCGAACCGTTATCTTGTGCACCAGCTGTAAATATAACATTTGAGCTTCCTTGACCATCAGGGCCAATTCCTGCTTTTACATATTGCGTCACGTTATAACCGTTAACACGTTTAGTAATTGTAGAACCTGCATTACCTGAATAATATACACCACCATCATTACCAAATAACATACGAGATGAAGAATTATTACCAAAAGCAATTGAGTGTTGATCAGCGTGTACATTATTTGGTTGACCAAATCCACCATACCAATGCGATAATTGTGACCATGAAGAACCGCTATTTGTACTTTTAAATAAATCAATACCGCCTACATAGACAATATTATCATTGTTTGGGTCAGCTTCTATAACCAAGTCATAAAAAGCTTGACCTCTACAAAAATCGTTTGTAGGAATACCTGTGTCTGCATCGTTTGGTAGACTTGTAGAAGAAATACTTCCGAAACCGTTAGTTGTACTATAAATATGAACTGGTGCAGCACCAGCACCTTGTGTTAAAGCGTATAATTTATTTGGATTAGATGCTGATGGTTCTAACTCAACACGATTAGAATCTGTTAATGGAGAAGCACCTGCTTCTGTCCAAGTTGTTCCGTTCGTTGAGCTATATACTTTTCCACCACCACTTCCAAAAGCGTTAGAGATTGATCCCATCCAAAGTTTATTATCTGCGCCAACTTCTAAATCGTTGGGGATTACATAATATGTATTAGCACCCGACGTATTTGCTTCCATGTTAGCAGACTCTATTCTATTCCAAGTTGTACCTCCATTTGCTGAATGATATAAGCCTGCCGTTTGCAATCCTAAATAGTTATTTGGGCTTGATGCATCTCCATAAATTTGCGCACCAACACCAACAAATAATTCAGTATTACCATTATTATTCCATGCTAAAACATCGTTTACATAGAAAAACCCAGATAGGAATAAATTAGTGGCACTAAAATCAAAAGTTGCAGAACCTGCAGCAGGTATATTTAGAGCGCTCCAAGAATTACCACCATCAGTCGTTACATAAACCCCGTTACCTACAACATCGCCTGCAGTATATTGTTCTCCTGTTCCAACAAACCAACGGTTAGAATTATTTGGATCTACAGTTATTGAAGTTACAGCTAAATTTCCAGGAACATTTTGCACACGTGCCCATAAAGAATTGGTATTTGTAATATTGGTATTTTTCCAAAGTCCACCACTAACACCTCCAGCATACACAGTATTATTACTTGAATCATTTGGATCAAACATAATCACGCGAGTACGACCACCAATATCATTTGGACCTCTTTCTTCCCATGCATTTCCTGCTTCACCAGGATTACGTTGGGCTTGTCTTTGCGCTCTTAGATTTTCTCTGATAATATTAAGCTCGTCATTATCTAATTTTCCTGTAGAAGGATTAATAGACAGCTCCCACATTTGCTCAAAATAGCGATTAGGTGGTAAACCTGCTTGTTTTCGTTTCTTTTTATCCCAAGTTAAGGTTTCTTTAAAAGGAGAGTTTTCGACAAGCTTAGCATGTGCTTCGCGTTGTTCCTCAAGAGTTTGGAGTGCTTCTTCACTTTCATTTTGAGTCATAAAAGTAAATGCACTAACTGCTACTATTAGTAAAGAGATGCTACTAAATAGTAATCGTAATTTTTTAGTCATTCAAGTAAATTTGGTTAGTGTTAATTTTTCAACAGCTGAAAGTATTAAAATTATGTTAGCACACAATAATATTGTTAGTTTTTTCGATGAAACGTTAATAATATCTTAGTTATGATTATAAATTTTTGAGAAAAATTAAACAAAACTTAATTTTAAATCATTTATTTTTCAATATATTAAGTTCTTTTGCTTTTTTATCAATTCAACTTGAAATATGACTTCATAAATTTTTAAATTTACAAGTGAAAAATTCCGAATTACTTCAAGTTAAAGACCTCAGTATTGGTTTTCTCTCAAAGGGAAAAACTACTGAAGTCATCCATAAGATTTCTTTTTATTTAAACCCAAACGAAATTGTTGCAACTGTAGGAGAATCTGGTTCCGGAAAATCTATAACATCCTTATCTATTATGGGGCTTTTACCAAAGAAAATCTCTACAATAACCTCTGGAGCTATTACATTTGAAGGGAAAGATTTAGGGGCTATTTCGGAAAAGGAATTTCAAGGCATCAGAGGTAACAAAATAGCAATGGTTTTTCAGGAACCTATGAGTTCCTTAAATCCATCAATGAAATGTGGAAAACAAGTTGCAGAGCTTATACAACAACATACTTCCTTATCAAGAGCAGCTATAAAAAAAGAGGTGCTTTCGTTATTTGAAAAAGTAAAACTCCCAGACCCAAAACGTGCATACAATGCTTATCCACACGAGATTTCCGGTGGACAAAAGCAACGTGTCATAATTGCTATGGCTATTTCGTGCCAACCAAAATTATTAATCGCTGACGAGCCTACAACAGCTTTGGATGTTACTGTACAGAAAGAAATATTAGAACTCCTCAAAGAATTGCAACAAGAAACTAAAATGAGTATGCTTTTTATTTCTCATGATTTGTCTCTAGTTTCTGAAATTGCTGATAGAGTTTTAGTCATGTATAAAGGCGAAATTGTAGAACAAGGAGATGTTAAACAAGTCTTTAAATCACCACAACATATTTATACCAAGGCTCTTTTTAATTCCAGACCTTCAACAAATCAAAGATTAGAACAGCTGCTCACAGTAAAAGATTTTTTAGATGGTACTGTAAATGAAAATTTAATTTCAAAGCATGAACGTCAAATAAAGCATGATTTTTTATATAACCAAGCTCCAATTTTAGAGGCTATTGATTTAGAGAAAAGTTACTTTTCTAAAAAAGGTTGGTTTAGTAAGCCTTCAGAATTTAAAGCAGTAAATAATGTGAGTTTTAAAGTTTATCCTGGAGAAACATTAGGTCTTGTAGGTGAATCTGGTTGCGGAAAATCTACTTTAGGCAATGCCATTTTACAATTGGATAAGGCCACAGCTGGAGTAGTTAAGTATTACGGCAATGATATTACCAGTCTTAACAGTAATCAATTAAGGGAACTTCGAAAAGATATTCAGATTATTTTTCAGGATCCTTTTGCATCACTAAATCCAAGGCTCACTGTTGGAAATGCTATTATTGAACCTATGAAGGTGCACAAGATTTGTACAAATACAAAAGACCAAAAAAATAAAGTCATAGATATCTTAGAGCGTGTTGGATTGACTCCCGAAGATTTTAATAAATATCCTCATGAATTTTCTGGAGGCCAACGTCAACGTATAGGTATTGCACGCACCATAGCATTAGAGCCTAAACTTATTGTCTGTGACGAGTCTGTTTCTGCACTAGATATTTCTGTACAAGCACAAGTGCTGAATCTTTTAAACAGTTTAAAAGAAAACTTTGGTTTTACCTATATATTTATATCTCACGATTTAGCAGTGGTCAAATATATGTCTGACCAAATGATGGTCATGAATAATGGTAAGATTGAAGAGTTTGGAGAAGCAGATTCTATATACGAAAACCCAAAAAAAGAATACACTAAAAAGCTTATCGCTGCTATGCCTAAAGGTCTATAGAAAGAATACTTTTTTAGTCAAATAAAATACGCCAAAATTAATTTTGGCGTATTTTTTAGTTTAAAAGCTTTTTCTTCAAAAGTAAGTTATGATAGATTTGGTTTAGTTTTCATAAGTTTAAATTTATGATAGATTTGGGGAAAATCATAACTCTAAGTTTATGGTAAATTTGGTTATCATGATTTGGGTTTGCTAATATGAAACATTTTTTTCGCTTAAGACGACTAAATACAATATTAATCGATGAAATACATTAAATTTTAACATTTAGATCTATTTAAAGACAAAAAAAACTGTTTTTCAGCAGCTTATATTCTTTAAAATTAAAAAAATTATATCTCCATTTCAGGGATTTTTCCTTCAACAATAAGAAGACCTTCAGTTGCTTTTTGAATTTCTTCAACAGAAACCCCAGGAGCACGTTCTAATAATTTAAACCCTTTATCAGTAACTTCTATTACAGCAAGGTTAGTTACAATCTTTTTTACACAGCCAACACCTGTTAACGGTAAAGAACATTTTTTTAGAAGTTTAGATTCGCCACGCTTATTGGTATGCATCATGGCTACAATAATATTTTCGGCACTGGCGACTAAGTCCATAGCGCCTCCCATTCCTTTCACCATTTTACCTGGGATCTTCCAATTAGCTATATCTCCATTCTCTGCAACTTCCATTGCACCGAGAATAGTTAAGTCAACATGTTTACCTCGTATCATAGAAAAACTCGTTGCCGAATCAAAAAAACTTGCACCTGGTAAAGTAGTTATAGTTTGCTTCCCAGCATTTATGATATCTGCATCTTCTTCACCTTCAAAAGGAAATGGTCCCATTCCCAAAACGCCGTTTTCACTCTGAAATTCTACTTCAATATCATCTCTCACGAAATTAGCGACTAATGTTGGTATACCTATACCTAAGTTAACATAGTAGCCATCTTTGACTTCTTTTGCAATACGTTTTGCGATTCCATTTTTATCTAAAGCCATAACTAATTTCTTTGTCTTACTGTACGTTGCTCAATTCTTTTCTCATAGATTTCTCCTTGAAAAATACGTTGCACAAATATTCCTGGAATATGGATGTGGTTTGGGTCTAGATCACCAACAGACACCAACTCCTCTACTTCTGCCACAGTAATTTTAGCTGCACCACACATGTTTGGATTAAAGTTACGTGCTGTGCCTTTGAAAATCAAGTTCCCAGCTTCATCACCTTTCCATGCTTTTACAAAAGCAAAATCGGCCTTAAAAGCATGTTCTAAAACATACATTTTGCCATCAAACTCTCTAGTTTCCTTTCCTTCTGCTACTTCAGTACCGTAACCTGCTGGTGTATAAATGGCAGGGAATCCTGCTTGTGCTGCCCTGCAACGTTCCGCTAAAGTTCCTTGAGGTATTAACTCTACATCCAATTCTCCACTTAACATTTGACGCTCAAACTCATCGTTTTCTCCCACATAAGAAGATACCATTTTCTTAATTTGTTTTCCTTGGAGTAATAACCCTAAACCAAAATCATCCACACCTGCATTATTAGAAATACAAGTTAAACCTTTTACGTTTTGCTTTACAAGTTCGGCAATAGCATTTTCAGGGATTCCGCTTAGTCCAAAACCGCCTAGCATGAAGGTCATATTATCAGATACACCATCTAAGGCCTCCTTTACATTATCCACTTTTTTGTTAATCATAGGTATTGATTATTTGCACTCCTAAATTACGAAAGATTAAGCAAAAGTGCTATTGAAATTATGACAAACCTGTCTTAAGTCTAAATGGAGACTAAAAGTCAATTCCTATATCTTCATCTGTATTATCAGAAGTAGTCTCATCTTCTATTGCTTTAGTACAATCTATGTTAATGGATAGATTTGCAGGTTTTTCAAACTCAGCTTTAGACACATTTAGACTTTCATCCTCATAGCAAGCTTTCATATAAAGCCCCCAAATAGGAAGGGCCATCGATGCACCTTGACCATAAGTAATACTATTAAAATGTGTTGCTCTGTCTTCACCTCCAACCCATACACCTGTAACTAAATTTGGTACCATTCCCATAAACCAACCATCTGATTGATTTTGAGTAGTTCCTGTTTTACCCGCTATAGGATTCTTTAATTCATAAGGATATCCCGTCATTACTTCTTTGTATACAGCATTCCACTTATCAAAACCTTTATGTCTTAATCGTCTCCCTGAACCTCCCTGAGTGACGCCTTCCATTAAATTGACTGTGACATAAGCAACCTCCTCACTTAAAACATCTCGACTCTCTGGTTGAAACTGATATAATACTGTACCATTCTTATCCTCAATACGCGTTACTAAAACAGGTTTGTTATAAACGCCTTTATTGGCAAAAGCAGAATATGCAGCCACCATCTCATAGACACTAATATCTGGCGTCCCTAATGCTATTGCTGGCACAGGTAGTATGTCTTGTTCTACACCAAGCTTTTTTGCCATTTCCACAACTGGTTGTGGACCTATCTCATTCATTAATCTTGCAGTAATTGTGTTTGTAGAACTTGCTAATGCGGCTTTTAAAGTTTGAAAACCTTCATATTTTCCATCAGAGTTTTTAGTCGTCCAAGGTTCTGGATTACCAAATTTATTTGCCTCGATAGTTATTGGTGTTCTTGGTAAGCTATCACAAGGAGACAATTGTAATTGGTCAATTGCCGTTGCATATACAAATGGTTTAAAGGTAGAGCCTACTTGACGTTTACCCTGTTTTACCATGTCGTATTTAAAGTGCTTATAATTCATACCACCAACCCAAGCTTTTACATGACCCGTTTGTGGGTCCATGGACATCATTGCTGGACGCAAGATAGATTTATAATAACGCATTGAATCCATAGGCTTCATTATTGTATCTATCTCCGTATATTTTCCTCCCTTCCAAGAGAAAACTTCCATCTGGGTAGGCTTATTGAATGAAGCTATTATTTCTTTATCAGACTTTCCTAAATCATATTTCATGTGGCGCCAACGTTCGCTTCGGCGCATACCAACATTCATAAGGCTTTTAATTTCACTCTCTTCTAATTCCAAAAAAGGTGCGGTAGCATTTCTCTTCGGTGTATTTTGATTATCAAATTCAGCCTGTAACCGTGGCATATGCTGCGCAACTGCATCTTCTGCATATTGCTGCATACGAGAATCTATGGTGGTATAAATTTTTAGTCCATCATTATACAGATTATATTTTTCACCATCCGGTTTGGGATTGTCTTTGATCCACCTTTTCATAAACTCAGCTAAATTCGCTCTAAAATATGTAGCCAGACCTTCACGATGAGATTCTGGAGAATAGTTTAAGTCTAAATCTGTTTTTTGAAGCGAATCCTTAACTTCTTCTGTAATGTATTCGTATTTAGCCATTTGAGATAAAACTACATTACGTCTGTTTCTAGTTCCAACAGGGTTTTTGTGAGGACGTGGATTGTATAAAGATGAATTTTTGAACATCCCAACTAACATCGCTGCTTCTTTTAGTTCTAAATCTTTAGGTTCTTTTCCAAAATAAATTCGTGCTGCAGAACGAATACCATCTGCATTATTACCAAAATCATAGATATTGAAATACATGGCTATAATTTCTTCCTTGGTATACTGACGTTCTAAACGTGTTGCAATAACCCACTCCTTTACTTTTTGGGTTAACCTTTCTAATGTATTTTTTGAAGCAATCCCAACAAATAATTGTCTTGCCAATTGCTGAGTAATGGTACTCGCTCCTCCTTTATCTCTTAATGTTAATTTAGCAAAAACCGCCCTTAGGAAACCCCTTGCATCAATACCTGAATGCTCATAAAAACGAATATCCTCTGTGGCGACTAATGCCTCAACAAGGTGTTTAGGAAGCTCATTAAAACCAATGGGCGTTCTATTGTCTTCATAATAAAATTTTGACAGTGTTTTATCATCTGATGAAATAACTTCCGAAGCCAAGTTAGTTCTCGGATTCTCCAGTAATGTATGGTCTGGCATCTCACCTAATAACCCCCAAGATGCCAACATAAATATTAGAACAACTGATAATATCCCAATTGAAAACAACATCCAAAACCAACGGATGTACTTGGAAAAACCTAACGTGTTCTTAGCTTTTTTTGTGACTTTCTTTTTTGCCATGATTATTTCTTTTCTACTCTAAAACCTACTTCTGTGATACCTTTCAAATTACTAACGCCATTAACCTGATTAAACTTACGCATGGCATGTTGTACTTTGAAGGTATACATACCTGCTTCGTTAAAACTAAATGGGTTATTGTATCCTTTGTACCAAAGTTTATTCTCTTTTACATCTGTAAAACCAGTGCCTAACAATTCGCCATTAGGCTCGGCCATTTTATACTCTAAAGTATCTATAATCGTTTTACCGTTTGGGTATTGTAAGGTCGTGATTAGATATAAATTACTGAATTTATAGTCCTTATTGTTCCTAAGGTTAACATATAAATTGTAATTATTTATAGTGTCTGGAGCCTTAAACTGAAACGCTAATTCGTTACCCATATCCCATTGATTGGGTAGCGACTGATACTCATCATAAACAGAATTTGAATCACATGACATGGCTAAGAAAAAGGCAACACAACCTAAAAAAAATACGTTAACTCTTCTTGGCATTGTTATTTGGTTTTCTTCTTCGTCTGTTATTGTTTTTATTTCTACTCCTATTGTTTTTACGTTTATTATTGCGTTTTGGACTATCAAAACGCGTTAAACTATCTTGACCAACAACGTTTTCGAACTCTGTTTTAGTGTCTTCGATATGCTCAGCAGCATACTCTTCAAGGCTTACGACTTTATTGCCTTTTTTGTTTTCTGCAATAATTTTATTGGCTTGTTCTGTAGAAAGTACATGCCAATTCATCCACTCACCTTCATAAGCATACCAAATCAAGCCTTTGAAAATATCAGTCTTTTGGCAAACTGCAGTGCCTTTTTCTGTCAATAATTTTTTCTCTTTCTTCGGAAAGGCTTTTAGCGCATCTAAATACGAATCTAATTCATAATTAAGACAGCATTTTAATTTTCCACATTGCCCAGCAAGTTTAAGCGGATTAAGAGATAATTGTTGGTAACGCGCTGCAGAAGTACTTACAGAACGGAAATCTGTTAACCAAGTAGAACAACACAACTCTCGCCCACAAGAACCTATACCGCCAAGTCTTGCAGCTTCTTGTCTAAAGCCTACTTGACGCATTTCAATTCGAGTTCTAAATTCTCTGGCAAAAACTTTAATTAACTCTCTAAAATCGACACGCTCTTCAGCAGTGTAGTAAAACGTAGCTTTACTGGCATCACCTTGAAATTCAATATCAGATATTTTCATTTTAAGATTTAAGTCTATAGCAAACTGCCTAGCTTTAACCTTCATGGGCTCTTCTTTATCTCGAGACGCAGACCATACATCAATATCTTTTTGAGACGCTTTGCGGTAAATCTTTAAAACGTTTTCTTTATCTTCTAAATCTACCTTTTTGCGTTTCATCTGCACACGAACCAGTTCTCCTGTAAGAGTAACCATTCCTATATCGTGTCCAGATTTTGCTTGTGTCGCAACGATATCGCCTATACTTAAGGTAAGATTTTCTGTATTTTTGTAGTATTGTTTTCTTCCGTTTTTAAAACGTACCTCAACACCTAAAAAGGGGTCTTGTCCGTTAGGAAGCGACATATTGGCCAGCCAGTCAAAAACAGTGAGTTTATTGCAGCTATCAGTACCGCAAGTACCATTGTTTTTACATCCTTTTGGTTGGCCGTCTTTGCCTGTTGAGCAACTGTTACAAGCCATAAAATAAGTTATATAGTCTTCAGAATTTTATACTATTCTGAAAGAAGGATTCATAAATTCTTTGAAAAGTAAAGATAAAATTATTTATGGACTTCTTGAATATTAAATAAAGAGAATAAAAAAAGCCCTGAAGTAAACTTTAGGGCTAGGATTCTATTTCTAAAGCGTTTCAAAAATATTCCGTAAATCCTTTTTAAAAGGTAAATGGTCTGCTCGGCCTTTTTTAAAAATATCATTACTATTACCTTGCCCTTTTCGTAAGGCTTTTTGCTCTTCGTAAGGAAGTTTAGTAATCTCTTGACAATTAGATGAACAGCAATTATCCATTTTTTCTTTACAACTATCACACTGGATAAATAACAAGTGACAAGCTTCATTAGCACAATTGGTATGCATATCTGCAGGTTCGCCACATTGGTGGCATTTTGCAATAACATTGTCTGAAATTCGTTCTGAACGGCGTTGGTCGAATACGAAATTCTTTCCTAAAAACTTATTTTCCAAGCCTTTGTCTTCAATTTGTCGAACATAATTTATAATCCCACCTTCGAGTTGAAAGACATTTTTAAAACCTTTGTGTTTGTAGTAAGCACTTGCTTTTTCGCATCTAATACCGCCTGTGCAATACATCACTAACTTTTTGTCTTCTTTATGCTCACGTAAATCTTCTTCTATTAAATCCAAAGATTCTCTAAAGGTATCTACATCTGGTGTTACAGCGTTTTTAAAATGACCTATTTCACTTTCGTAATGGTTTCTCATATCAACCAAAACCGCATCTGGGTCTTCAATAAGCTCGTTAAATTTTTCGGCATCAACATGTACGCCCTTATTTGTAACATCAAAAGTAGCGTCATTAAGACCGTCAGCTACAATTTTGTTTCGTACTTTGACTTTAAGCTTTAAAAATGCATAATTATCATGCTCTACAGCAATGTTTAATCTTACGTTCTCAAGAAATGTTATAGCGTCTAGATGATTTTTGAAAACTTCAAAATTATCAGCTTGAACAGATAGTTGCGCATTAATACCTTCATGAGCTACATAGATACGGCCAAGCACGTCCATGTCATTCCAGTTAATAAATAAGTGATTTCTAAATAATTCAGGATTCCCAATTTTAGCGTATTTGTAGAAAGAGATGGTCAAGCGTTCTTTGCCCGCTTGCTCAATGAGTTCTGCTCTTTCTTTAGCGCTTAAGTTATTGTACAGTTGCATGCTATACTAATGTTTTAAGGTTAAAGAATAAAATTTTTAGCCATAAAGGTAGGTTTTTTAACGAAAAAAGCACTTTGATAAGAATCAAAGTGCTTTTTTGAGGACTAACTCGTTGTTAATATTAATTTGTTTAAATTAAATTATATTAAAACGAGCTAACCTCCATCGGCTTTACAACAGCAGAATAAAAATACAGCTGTTGCATTGCCTAAAGTTTTACCAAGAATAATTTTTCCTAAAAATTTCATTTTTCTAAAACCTTAAGCTAATGCATAGCAATTTTTTCCTTTTTCATTAAGTAGATGCAAAAACTATAAAATGGTTGCGTCGGAAAATTGTAATCTCTTAAAAGAAATGTTATTTTTACCTTCACGATTAATTGAGAAAAAACTGAAAAATGAGTAGTGAAAAAGATGCAAAATTAAAAGCTTTAAAGCTTACTTTAGACAAGCTAGATAAGGCTTACGGAAAAGGTACGGTAATGAAAATGAGTGACCAAGCTATTGTAGATATAGATGCCATTTCATCGGGGTCACTTGGATTGGATATAGCTTTGGGGGTTGGTGGTTATCCTCGTGGGCGTGTTATCGAAATATACGGACCGGAATCTTCAGGTAAAACAACCTTAACCCTACACGCCATTGCCGAAGCACAAAAAGCTGGTGGTATAGCCGCTTTTATTGATGCAGAGCATGCCTTTGATCGTTTTTATGCTGAAAAATTAGGTGTGGATTTGGAAAATCTTATAATATCTCAACCAGATAATGGAGAGCAAGCTCTTGAGATTGCAGATAATTTAGTACGCTCTGGCGCTATAGACATTATCGTTATAGATTCCGTTGCCGCCTTAACACCAAAGAGTGAAATTGAAGGCGAAATGGGAGATTCTAAAATGGGACTTCATGCCCGCTTAATGTCTCAAGCCTTAAGAAAGCTTACAGGGTCTATTAGTAAGACTAATTGCACCATGATTTTTATTAATCAATTACGTGAAAAGATTGGTGTTATGTTTGGAAATCCTGAAACAACTACTGGTGGTAATGCTCTTAAATTTTACGCATCTGTACGGTTAGATATTAGACGTTCTACACAAATTAAAGACAGTAACAGTGCAGTAATGGGAAATAAAACCCGTGTCAAAGTTGTAAAAAATAAAGTAGCACCACCATTTAAAATGGCTGAGTTTGATATTATGTATGGTGAAGGGATTTCTAAAGTTGGTGAAATATTAGATATTGCGGTTGAACACGATATTGTAAAGAAAAGTGGCTCGTGGTTTAGTTACGATGACACTAAACTTGGTCAAGGACGTGATGCCGTAAAAGCGCTCATAAAAGATAATCCAGAATTAATGGATGAACTCGAAGACAAAGTAAGGGCAAAAGTTAACGAAGCTCTTGCTTAAAATAAAAAAATCCTGAAACTTTCAGGATTTTTTTATTTTAAGACGCAACCTTTTTATAGTTTTTGCATCTTGCTTAAGCAAGCTATAATATAAACTAGGAACGATGAAAAAATTAATACTATTATTTCTGTTAGGAACACTTTTGGCGTGTGATTTAGATAATGGAAACGAAGTGAATTTTTCACTTGAAATTATGTCTATAGAGAGTGTAGATATTCCTACTGAATTTAATTTTGGACAAACACACGAAATTACCTTAAACTATACAAGACCGAACGGTTGTTATCAGTTTAACGACTTTATTTTTCAACCAGACGGCAACACGAGAACAGTCGCTGTAGTTGACGCTATCTTTAATGATGCTAATTGTACACAGGCAACTGTAGAGGCTTCCGTTTCGTTTAACTTTTCTGTTATTAGTTCAGACACTTATACGTTTCAATTTTATCAAGGTACCAGTGACACAGGAGAAGACCAATATTTAATTATTGAAGTACCTGTTGTGCAATAGAAATCAATAACAAAAAAACCAATCAAAATGTGAGTTTAGAAAAACTCATCAAGCAATGCAAAAACAAGAATATTAATGCACAGAGTAAATTATACAAGCTGTATGCAAGTAAATTATTTTCTCTATGCCTAAAATATTCTAAAAGCTATGCTGAGGCAGAAGACAACCTACAGGATGCATTTGTAACTGTTTTTAATAAGATAGACCAGTATAAGAATAAAGGTTCTTTTGATGGTTGGATAAAACGAATCACTATAAATACTGCTTTACAACGCTACAGACAAGTTAGCGTTTATAGTATTACCGATGAAACCGCTATCGAAGATACGAGTGTCCAGTTGGAAGAAGATGTAGATTTAGATTTTTTGCTTAAAATTATCCAAGATTTACCACATCAATACAGGTTAGTATTTAACCTTTACGTTTTAGATGGCTTTTCGCATAATGAAGTAAGTGAAATGCTTAAAATTTCATCTGGAACATCAAAATCAAATCTATCGAGAGCTAGATTGATTTTAAAAGAAAAAATTGAAGATTATAAAGCGAATTTAAGTTCGTAACACCTATAAAATGAGCGATAAGAAACATATCGACGGTCTCTTTCAAGAGAAATTCCAAGACTTTGATGTCTCACCAGACCCAAAGCTTTGGGATAATATTGAAACAAGACTTGTAAAGAAAAAGAAAAGGCGAGTTATTGCTATTTGGTGGCAATTAGGTGGTGTAGCTGCTGCAATTGTTTTATTATTTGCTGTTGGTAATTCACTTTTTACTGATAGTAACAATATCGATGAAATTCCGATTATAGTAAATGCTGATGAGAAAGATGAGCAGAATGACATTAACTCAAAAGATAATGACTCTTTCTTAAAAAAGAACGAGGTAAATGTTGCTTCAGAAGATTCATTAAATGATAACACAAATGATGATACTTCAAACAACTTAAATGATAAATCAAAAAAGTTAGAATATAGTACCAACCAATCAAAATCAGCAATTGCGTCTCAAAATTCAAAAACAAAAAACAATAACACGTCCAATTTCTTAAGCTCAAAAAATACTCAGAGTACAGAAGTAATTACATCTGTTTCAAATGAAAGTAACTCTGTAAAAGAGAATACTTATAAAAATTCAGATGATAAAACTAAATTAAAATCTGATTCAGAAATAAAAGCCTTACTAAAAACTAATACAACTAAAAAAGCTATTGCATTATCAGAAAAAAATGAAAATTTAGAAGTAATCGAAAATGAAAAAGGCAAAGGGCAAGATATAGAAAAAGCTATTGCTGAAGCTAATACGATAAATGAAAAAGAAGAAGAGAAATTACGCCGGTGGAGCATTGCTCCTAATGTTGCACCGGTTGTATTTAATTCTTTTGGAGAAGGCTCTTCTATAGATAATCAGTTTAATAACAATAATAAAACCAGTGATATTACTCTGAGCGTCGGAATAAAAGGAAGCTACGCTATAAATAACAGATTAAAAGTAACTGCTGGTATTAATCGTGTAAATTTTAATAACACTACGAACGATATTATTGCACTTTCTGACAATAGCTTTGCTTCTAGGTCTAATGGTAATAATCTCGAAAATGTAAAATTAAACGCTAATGTTAATAACGCTTCTTTAACTGTAATGAGTCGTACTAGCATTAATAATGCTTCTATCCCTGGAGCCATAAATACTATACAAACTGGAGATTTAAATCAGAATTTTGGGTTTATTGAAATCCCTCTTGAGGTAGAATACCGTGTTTTAGATAAAAAAATTGGGCTTAATCTTAGTGGTGGTTTTAGTACGTTGCTTCTAAATGAAAATGAAATTTTTGCAGATGTTAATGGCGAGAGCACCAGTATTGGCGAAGCTAATAACATTAATAATACAAGTTTTAGTGCCAATATTGGTATTGGCTTAGATTATGGTTTAACCGAGAAAATAAATATAAATCTTGAACCGAAGTTCAAGTATCAACTCAATACATTCAATAACACTTCGGGAGATTTTAGACCGTTTTTTATTGGGGTATACACAGGCTTAAGTTTTAGGTTTTAGGGTTTTAGTTAGGTGACTATTGTAACATCAGTTAAGCAATGATGGCAATAGTTATAAGAAAGTCGCCCTTTGGTTTGGGCGACTTTTTTAGTTTATGAGTTTTTGGTCTCTCGACAAATCTTCTAGGAGTAATATTCTTACAGAGGCGTTTAAATCTCTAGTATCTTCAATCGTAAGATTTTCTGTAGAGAAAAACTTATGAATTTTTGCACGCATTTTTCCTGGTCCACCGCTAAAAAATGAAAATGAAAATCGCTTTTTATTATCATAAAACGTCATTGGAACAATAGGTATCTGTTGATTAATCGCCATTCTAAAAGCACCGTCTTTAAATTGGTCTAATAAAATTGCTTCATCCGGCACGCCACCTTCGGGGAAAATACAAATACTCAATCCTTGCTTTAGCCTCCTTTGTGCCCTAAGAAAAACTGCCTGTCTACTTTTAGGACTACTCCGGTCTACTAAAATACAGGTGCGCTTGTAAAAAAAGCCAAATAGAGGAATCTTTGCCAATTCCTTTTTACCTACAAATACAAAAGGGTTTTTTACAGCTACCAACATTAACATAATATCTGCCATAGAGGTGTGGTTGGCCACAAACATATAGCTAGCCTTTGGGTCTGGAACTTCCACTCTTTTAATGCTGTAATTAAACCCCATCCCAATAAGAATAAACTTAGCCCAAAAGCGAGCAAGTTTAAAAAAATAAGGATACCATTGCTCTCTAGATATAGATAATAGCAAGAAAGGCATTAACACTATAATTGGTAACGCCACAAGCACATAAAACCAGACACGGTATAAAACCCAGAATGGATATTTAATTATTTTCATTGGTCCAAAACTAGCTAAATAAATTAAATAGTATAAGAGAAAAAATTACCTTTGTTTTTGAAATTGAAAATAAAGTTAAACTAAACGAGATTTCCACTTAAGTGGAAAATGTTATGGCAAGAATACTTACAGGAATACAAAGTACAGGAACACCACACTTAGGTAATATATTAGGTGCAATTATTCCGGCAATTGAGCAGGCAAAAAATGGAGCAAACGACTCCTATCTTTTTATTGCAGACATGCACTCATTAACTCAAATAAAAGATGCTAAAACCCTTAGACAAAACACCTATTCTACTGCAGCAACATGGTTAGCGTTTGGATTGAATATTAATAAAACGGTTTTCTACAGACAAAGTGATGTACCTCAAGTAACAGAATTATCTTGGTACTTAAGTTGCTTCTTCCCATATCAACGTTTAATGCTTGCACATAGTTTTAAAGACAAAGCAGACCGATTAGAAGATGTTAATGCTGGATTATTTACCTATCCAATGCTTATGGCTGCAGATATCTTGTTGTATGATGCTGAAATTATTCCTGTTGGAAAAGACCAAGAGCAACATATTGAAATGACACGTGATGTCGCCTCTCGTTTTCATGCTAAAATTGGTGGTGAAACTTTTGTATTACCAAAAGCAGACGTACAAAAAGAAACCATGCTTATATCTGGTACCGATGGTGCTAAAATGAGCAAAAGTAAAGGGAATATTATTAATATATTTTTATCAGAGAAGAAACTCCGCAAGCAAATTATGTCTATCCAAACTGATAGCACACCTCTTGAGGAACCTAAAGATTGGTCAACTTGTAACTGCTTTGCCATTTATAGTTTGTTAGCATCAGATAACCAAATCAGTGAGATGAAAGCCAACTACGAAAATGGTAATTATGGTTATGGACATGCCAAACAAGCCCTTTACGAATTGATTTTAGAGCGTTTCACTCAGCCCCGTGAACGTTATAATTATTACATGGACAACCTCAACGAAGTTGATGCCGCTTTAGCTGTTGGTGCTAAAAAAGCGAGCGGTGTTGCTAATGCTGTTTTAAAACGTGTTCGTGAGAAAGTTGGTTATTAATAAAAATAGCAACAATTAATAAAGACTTTTTACTTATTAGTTTTGCCTTAACTTTCTTATTGATAATTATCACTTACATTCCTTAGGAACATTCAAATTACAATGGACTACCAGATTCTTTTTGGGAGCTTTAACCAATTCATCTTTTTAATTTTTTGATATATCCATCTCAATGCGCTATAGATAATTTTGAAATTATTAATAGACATACAATTCTATATCTGGCTCTAATATTGTCTCATATTTTTATCTATATGTTGATATTTGAACGTTTGCTAACAATTCTAATAGAAAAATTAAAAATTTAAATCACCTCAAACAACTTTCCAGGCAAAGGTCTCACTACTCCCTTAAGTTCCATATTTAATAGTAATCCTGCAAGCTTATAAGTTGGCATATTACAATTTAGGGCAATGACATCCAGTAATTCTTTATTATTGTCTTTGAGATAGTTATAAATTACTTTTTCATCTGGTTCTAGCTCAACAAAAAGTTGTTTTTGCACCACGGGCTTTACCTCACCCTCCAACTGCCAGCCTAATAAATAAGGTACATCTAAGGGATTTGATAATAAATGTGCTTGATTGGCTTTAATCAGATTATTACAGCCCACACTTTGGCTATCGGTTGTTCTTCCAGGCACAGCAAAAACATCTCTGTTGTAACTATTGGCAATATCTGCTGTAACCAAACTACCACCTTTTTCTGCAGATTCTATAACAATTGTGGCTTCACTAATACCAGCAATAATTCTGTTTCTTTTTAAAAAGTTTTTTCTATCAAAAGCATCTGAACTCCAAAAATCTGAATAAAATCCACCATGTTTTTCGACGTCCACCATATATTTTTTGTGGACTTTCGGGTAAATTTGATTCATTCCATGTGCCAAACAACCTATAGTTTGTAAGTTGTGTTTTATCGCTGCTTTATGCGCATTGATATCCGTTCCGTAAGCAAATCCTGAAACGATGACTGGATTGTAAGTCGCCAATTCTTCCACTAGTTTTCCACAAAAAGCGATGCCGCTAGTCGTGATTTTTCTTGCACCAACAATACTAATAACGTACTTATTCTTCAAATTTATGTTTCCCGTTTCAAACAATACTAAGGGACCATCAATGCAATGTTTTAATCTTTCAGGATAATTGGCACCTAAAAAGTAACTATAGCCAATATTGTTTTCTTTTATAAAGCGGAGCTCTTTCTCAGCTTGTTCAAAATGAATTTTGTCATAAAGTCCTTGAATCGTCACCGTACCTACACCGTCAATTTTCAAGATATTATTTTTCTTTTCTTTAAAAACGGCTTCTGCACTGCCACAATGGGCAATCAGTTTTTTTGCCGTAGTACCGCCAATTTTTGGCACGTGCTGCAATGCAAGTATGTTTATGAGTTGGTTTTCAGTCATTCAAAATAAAATTGGGTTAAAAATACTAATTTTTTGAACTGTTAATAAATTCAGCTAATGATACTACTATCGCATTCAAAAATTTCTAAATTTGTATATATGCAATTAGAAACTTACATCAGCGACTTATTATACAGATACGATTGTGTTACCGTACCAGGCTTTGGTGCGTTTTTGACAAATCGCGTATCTGCCAAAATACACGAATCTACACACACTTTTTACCCTCCAAAAAAAGTTTTGTCTTTTAACGAACAATTACAAAGCAATAATGGCCTTTTGGCTAATTATATTGCTGAAGTAGAAAAAATCCCGTATCAAGTTGCTGTAGAAAAAATTGCAAAACAAGTTAAATCTATAAAATCTTATTTGTCTGAAGACGAAACGATTACATTTCAAAATATTGGAGACTTATTACTGAATACTGAAGGAAGTATTGTTTTTAACCCATCTTATCATATCAATTATTTGACAGATTCATTTGGGTTATCACACTTTAACAGTACAGATATTACTCGTGAAATTCACAAAGAAATTGCTGTAGCTGTTGAAGAAAAAGCACCTATCGCATTAACACCAGAAAAGCGCTCTAATAATTGGCTAAAGTATGCTGCCACTGCAGTAATTGTTTTAGGTTTAGGAGGCCTAACAGCTGGGAAGATATATAATGATTCTGTAAACCAACATAACCAAATTGTTCAGCAAGAGGCTAACGACCAAATCGAAAATAAAATTCAAGAAGCTACTTTTTTCATTAGTAATCCATTGCCTGCGGCTTCATTATCCATAGAAAAGCAAACAGGCAATTATCATATTGTTGCTGGAGCTTTTAGAGTAGAAGCCAACTCTGACAAAAAGGTAAAACAACTCAGAGATTTAGGTTACAAAGCACGTAAAATTGGTATGAATCGTTACGGTTTATATGAAGTGGTATATTCTAGCTACGATAATAGAACTGAAGCGCAAAATGCTATGTATAAAATCAGAAAAGCACACAATAAGGAAGCTTGGTTGTTAGTTAAAAATTTAAATAAGTAATTTTTTAGTACATGACAAAAATTTAACCCACTGATTATCAGTAAATTAAATGCTAAAATATTAGTTTAAAGCATTGATTTTCAGTATATTAGAAGAATAAATCTACTCATTTTTCTAATGAAAAAA
>NZ_JABDQL010000029.1 GCF_013042245.1 Winogradskyella sp.
GTACTCAGCATAAACTAAAGGCGAAATGTCTTGAAAATCAAAAACATAGATTTAGCTACGCTGAACCTTACGGTTTCTCGACTACACTTCGACTACGCTCTGTGACCACGCTCGAAATGACAGTTACATTTTGATTATTACACTTTAAGGATATACAGTAAAAAGGATAATCAATTTATATAATTAATATTTCATCTAAAGTATTAATTAAGCTAGCTATTAGAAAAGCGCGTTTTTTAATTGTAATCTAACCCTATGATGTTTCTTATTTGGTCTAAGGTGCTAATAAGTTCTATACTTTTATTAAAAGTCATAATATCACTTTCCGTTTTTCCTTTTCTTAGTAGCTCATTTATATGTTGTATTTCATAACTATAACCTAAGGTTTTGCAATTAAATAGTTTAGTTTCGGATTGGCCATTTTCATAAATGAGTTCCACAGAATTTGGTTGATGAAAATTATTATTTACTCTAATTGTACCTCTTTCACATTTAATAACAAGCTTAGTTTTTGTGTTTTTCAAAAATGTACTATTCAGAAAAGCTTTAGCTTTATTATAGTGAAATATTATGTTGCAGCTAGAATCAGTTCCGTTAGAGAAAAAATCTGCATTTGCTTTAATAGAGTTTGGTAACCCCAATAATGATAGTGCTGCAAATACAGGATAGATGCCGATATCTAATAGACTTCCTCCACCAAGACTTTTATCAAAAAGCCTTGAATTTTCGTCGTATTTAGGATGCAATCCAAAACCAGCTTCAAGTTTAATTACGTTTCCAAAATACTGGTTGGTTACTAGTTTTTTTATTTCCTGAAAGTGCGGTAAAAAAGCTGTCCACATTGCTTCCATTAATAATAAGTTATTCGTTTTCGCTGTGCGAATCATTTCATTTACCTCATTTAGATTCATAGCAAAAGGCTTTTCACATAACACAGGTGTTTTTAGATTAAGACAAAGCAATGTATGTTTTTTATGAAGACTGTGAGGTGTTGCTATATAAACAACATCAACCTGTTCATCTTTGGCAAGGCTTTCATAATTGCCATAAGCTTTCGTAGCTTTAAATTTACTAGCAAATTTTTCAGCTTTTTTAAGATTTCGAGAGGCGATACCATAAAGTTTGCAATTAGAAACTGAATGTAAATCTTTGGCAAATTTTTCAGCAATATTACCTGCTCCAATAATTCCCCATCTTACTACTTTAGTTTTCATGTATTTAAGACCTTTTCCCTGTCGTAGCTTGAATAATATGTGTAATAGAAATTACTAAAATACATCCAAAAAGGTTAAGCCATAGGTAAGGCATCCAGTCATACCACCAACCAACAATAATAATAACTTGTGTAATTAAAGCACCAATGAAAACAGCATTTCCTTTTATATGCTTAAAGAAAAATGCTAATAAGAAAATACCTAAAACATTACCATAAAAGATAGAGCCAATAATATTTACGAGCTGAATGAGATTTTCTGCTAAATTGGCAAAACATGCAATGATGATTGCTATGATTCCCCAAGTCAAAGTAAACCATTTAGTTACTCTAACCATATGTGCATCGTCTTTTTCTTCCTTTTGATTACGCGCATACAAGTCCATAGATGTAATCGTTGCCAATGCGTTTATTTCTGAAGCCGTCGAGGACATCGCAGCAGATAATATAACCGCTAATAATAATCCTATAAGACCAACAGGAAGATGTTTAAGCACAAACCGAATAAACATGTAGTCTCTATCATTGGTCTTTGTATCTTTTGCTGCAGATTTATAAAGTATTTCTAGTTCCTCAGATTTAGAAATATAAGCTTCGCTTTTTGGATTTACCGAGAGTTTTTCAACTTCAGATTTTAATGTGCTGTATTTATCAACATATTCTGGATAAATTGCTTTTTTAATCAAAAACTTTGACTCTAATCGATAAGCCTTTTCAATGCTATCTAATTTAAAAAGTTGATTGTACGTTGCTATATTTTCCTCTTTAGCTAATTCTAAACTCAGGCTTTTTTTCTCTAAGAATAATTCATTCTGCTTTTGCTGGAGTTTTTTGTATTCATCACTATATTCTGAAGCCAATACTTGTTCTGTAGATGTATCAATAAAGTTTAATGGCGAAGGATTAAACTGATAAAAAACAAATACCATAACACCAACCAAAAGAATAAAAAATTGCATTGGTACTTTCAATAAGCCATTGAAAATTAATCCCATTTGCATTTGTTTCATACTCTTACCAGAAAGGTAGCGCTGTACCTGACTTTGGTCTGTGCCAAAGTAGGAGAGTGCTAAAAAAGTTCCGCCAATTAAACCTGACCAAACGGTATATCGGTTTTCTAGATCAAAAGAAAAGTCCAAGACTTCCATGCGACCACTCGCACCGGCAATATCTAAAGCATCGGTAAAAGAGACGTCCTTAGGTATTAAGTCTAATGTAATAAATAATGCTGCTAACATTCCAGCAAAAATGACAAACATTTGTTGTTTTTGTGTTACTGTTACTGCTTTTGTACCACCGGAAACGGTATAAATAATAACCAATACACCAATAATAATATTGAGATAAATGATATTAATACCCAAAACTATAGATAAAATTATCGCAGGTGCAAAAATGGTAATTCCTGCTGCGAGTCCTCGTTGTATTAAAAACAGAATGGCAGTAAGACTTCTGGTTTTTAAATCGAAACGGTTTTCTAAAAACTCATAGGCTGTGTAGACTTTTAAGCGATGGTAAAGTGGTATAAATACCAAACAAATAATGACCATGGCTATAGGCAAACCAAAGTAAAATTGTACAAAACCCATACCGTCAGAGAATGCTTGACCAGTGGTCGACAAAAAGGTAATTGCACTAGCTTGCGTCGCCATTACCGAAAGTCCGATGGTCCACCAACGTGATGTATTTCCACCTTTTATATAGTCTTGCGCACTTTTATTATTTCGGGTAACCCAAGTACCATATCCAACGATAGTAAGTAGGGTAACAGCTAAAACCGTCCAATCAATCCAGCTTAAAGTCATATTAAAAGGCTTGGGTTAAAAAGTAAAATAAGATGATGTAGATGAGATTAGCCACGAGTACTAAGGTGTATGATTTTAACCAAGGCTGTTTTTTATGTGATTGCTCTTCCATGGACTAGTTTTTTAAATTTGTAGATGTTTTTTCTTTACCAGCCGAAAGCATATTAGCAAATAGGCGATAAGCCCCAGAAACACCTGCAGGAAATTCTCTAAAGAAACTCAAACCTGTATAGATATAGTTGCCTTTTCCGTACTTAGCTACTAATAGACTACCATCTTTTGGACTTTCGCCCTTATCATTTGAAGAAAATAACGGGGTAAATTCTTCAGACCATTTGTTTGGAAAGTATAAGCCTCGTTCTTGTACCCAACCCTCAAAATCTTGTTCTGTTATTTTATTTGGAAAGTTTAATAGCGGATGATTAGGTTCTAAAATGCGTATTTTGGCATTTTCGTCAGTAACTCTGTCACGAGATAATTTTAGTTCGTAAGGTGCAATGTTATCGACTTTTATGCGTCTACTAGTGTTGTATTGGACAATTAAATTTCCGCCGTCTTTTACAAAATCTAATAAATATTTTTGTTTAAATTTTAATTCATCCAAAATGTTGTAAGCTCTAATACCGACAACAATAGCATCAAAGTTACTCAGGTTTTTAGCTGTAATTTGCTCTGGTTTTATAATGGTAACTCTGTAACCAATTTGTCTAAGGCTTTCTGGTACTACATCTCCCGCACCTTCAATATAACCAATATTACTGCCACGTTTTTCGATATCTAGTCTTACCAATTTACTTTCACTTGGTAGATAAACGGTTTGGAAAGGGATATGGTTATAATCAATTTCTATGAGCTCTTTTGTGTAGAATTCACCATCGAGATTTACCATCGGTGTGATTAATCCTTCGCTTTGATATTTAGGAGGAATAACAGTAAACACCAATCTTTGTGCATCACCTTTATTAGCGATGTTTATTTTTTGTTTTTCCGGATAGACGCTCCAATCATTTGGGTAAGCCATCTGCACAAAACCTTCAATATTATCTTTACCAGCTTTTACAATGACTTCAATATCTTTCTGTTTATCATTTTCAAAAATGTAGACCTTGTCTTTTAAGTTTGCAGAAACTGGTGGTACAACTTCAAATGGTCTATACAATTCACCTTTGTCAGGTTTTGAATAGCGATATACCACTGGTTTTGTAATTGGAATTAAAACGTTTTCGATATTCAAGTTAAAAGTAACGTTAATCGCTCTTGGTGTTTCTGGTTTACCTATTAGTATTTGGTCTTCGACATTGTACATTCCTAAACTTCCTTTTTTATTGAGCCAATATGCAGATGTGTAATTACTATTATCAGGAATTGTGATACCTTCTTCAATATTAATACGCAGATTTTGTGGAAGTGTAATGTTTTTTGAAACAGCATTATCTAAAGAGGTCATGTTATAAGAAACCAATTGAATACCTATATTGCTTCTGTTTAAAGCTTCAATTCGTAAATTTACGGACTCATTTTTTGTAGCCGTTGGACTATTGGCTGAAACTTCTAAATACAAACCAGAACATGCCTCGATTATTGACTTTAATTCTTCAGATTTAATGGATTTCCAATGGTTATCTTTAACTTTTTGAAGCATTTGGTATGCTCTAACCAATTCTGGAATATGTGCTGATGGGTGAGCAAAGTTGAAATTATTTTCAACTGATTTTAAAATGGTACCTATTGCTTTTCCTCCTTCAATTCTATTCCAACTGATATCAATTCCAGCAAAAGGGTTATCGTCTTCTAGAGCATCACCTTTAAGGAATTCTATGTATTCTTCTTGCGAGCCTCGAGAGGTCATTCTACCAAAACCTTGACATAAATGCTGACTGCTAGCCATAGACGCCAATTCATTATTTGAAAGTCCTTTTAGCGGATAGTAAACACCAATATCAAAATTCAGCATATTGCTTTTATCGATTTTATTGAAAGCTTCTCGGCTACCATAACGCCACCAAGAGGTATTATAGAAGATACGTTTGGGTTGCCATGTATCTACATGTTTTAGTTGCGAAGGGTATGCCGAAGCATCATCTACTAAGTCAAAAGCCTCTAAACTAAGTATGGCTGAGCTTGTATGATGTCCGTGTGTTTGGCCTGCGCGTCTGTGGTCAAAACGGTTAATGATAATGTCTGGCTTAAACTGTCTAATATTCCAAACTACATCAGCCAAAACTTCGTCTTTATTCCAAATACTTAGAGTTTCGTCTGGGTGTTTTGAATAGCCAAAATCATTAGCACGTGTAAAACGTTGCTCGCCACCATCAATACCTCTTGCAGCCAAAAGTTCTTGGGTACGCATGATACCTAAAAGCTCTCTAATTTCTGGACCGATAAGGTTTTGTCCGCCATCACCACGTGTTAGAGATAAATAAGCAGTACGTGCTTTTACTTCGTTAGACATGTAAGCTATAAGTCTTGTGTTCTCATCATCAGGATGAGCGGCTACGTACAATACAGAAGCCAAAACGTTTAACTTTTGTACAGCTTCATATATTTCTGAAGAATTTAGTTTTTTTGGTTGCTGTGCATTTACAGAAAATAATGCTGAAAAAAGGAATAAAATCCCAAATGTTATGCGATGCATCTTAGAGCTGGTTAGTTACTTTTCAAAGTTATAAAAGTTGACTAGCTACTGGTCTGATTTTAGATTTATTTAACGGTTAAAATTACAACCACTTTTTTCTTTTGAAATAAAATAGAAGCCCAATAAACATAATAAACATTACACCTATAAGTACAAAATAGCCATAGCGGTATTGCAGTTCTGGAATATATTCAAAATTCATCCCGTAAATACCAGCTAAAAAAGTCAGCGGAATGAATATTGTAGATATTATAGTGAGTACTTTCATTACCTCATTCATCCTATTGCTAATGGTCGTCATGTACATATCCATTAAACTCCAAATCATTTCCCGGTAAATATCAATGTTTTCTGATACTTGGATTAAGTGATCGTAAACATCTCTATAGTAGGTTATTGTACGCTTGTAAATTAATGGATGTTCTCCTTTTTCAATACGACTTATGATTTCTCGAAGTGGAAATATAGCCCGACGTACTTTTAAGATTTCTCTTTTAAGTTGTTGTACTTCAACATTAATATTATCTCGAGATTGTCCAGCAAATAACTCGGTTTCTAAGTCTTCGATTTTGTTGCCTAAGGTTTCAATAATACTAAAATAGTTGTCAACGACTGCATCAATTAATGCGTACATTAAATAATCAGATTTTAAACCTCTAATACGTCCATTGGCATATCTAAGACGTTCTCTGATTGTATTAAAAACATCACCTTCAGATTCTTGAAATGTTATCACGTAGTTTTTACCCAATACAAAACTTACTTGCTCAATAACTATGTTTTCATCTCTATCGTAATACAACATTTTTAAAACTACAAAGAGATAATTTTTGTACTCATCTATTTTTGGACGTTGTGTTGTATTTACAATATCCTCTAAGACTAATGGATGAAGACCATATTGTTTACCAATATTTTCGATTTGATCTGTATACTTTAATCCATCGACATTAATCCAAGTTACAGAGTCGGTATCTTTATAGTTTACCGCATCTTCAATATTAATAAGCGCGGATTCTTCAATAGTATCTTTTGTATAGTCAAAACATTCTACGTGAAAATCTTTATCAGATTTTTTTCCAGTATAAATAAGTGTACCAGGTACTTGTCCAATATGTTTTTGAAAATCCTTGGTGCGCTTTTTTGGTTTTATCTTCATAGTTTATAAAATACTACTATCGTTTAAAGCATCTTTCTGAATTAAAGTTACAGCTTTTTGAAGTATGAGGTTGTTAGGGTAAGTTACTAAATCTCCATTATCTTCCCTTAAAATTAACTGAAACGCTCTTATATCTTCTATAATAGCTTCTATAGGGTAATCCTTGTCATGAATTTTTATTTTATCACCGACTTTGTATGGAAAGGAAAAGAACATAATAACACCTGAGGTTACATTGCTCAATATTGACCAAATAGCAAATAAAGCAATACCAATAACTGCAAATACGGATGAAAATACGACGGAAATATCACCAAAGTCAGCACCAAGTATAAATGCCTCTATGAGTAATCCAAGAAGTAAAATAGTTACAGTGGCGTAACGTCCAATAAGATTGGCTCTTGCCTCTGTGGTACCACTACGCTTACCAATTTTTTTTACTGAAATTACGATTAACGCTCTAATAATTATTAGGATTACGAGCAAAATAGCTGAATATACAATTTCAGTCTGGTAAGTATTAAAGAGGTTGGCCATTTCTATATAGTTGTTACTACTAACAAATATAGCTTAGAGATTTAGATTTATTGTAGACCTAGGTCTTCTCTTAGGATTTGATACTTATTGGCATTCTTGCTCCAATATGCCGATTTAATCGTTTTTATTTTGGTTGCCTTAGTCGTTAACATTTCGGTATGAGACCCATATCCGCTAGGTGTAGTTTCTTCCCAACTAGTGATTTCAAAAGGAAATACTTTATTAAAATTAATAATTAAAGTTCTTTTTAATTCAGGATAGTCTAATGTATAAGAACCTTCCTTTAAAGTGGCACTAGCATTATAGGCTTTAAAATCTATGTGTCTTAAACGAATATATTCTAAGGAAGGAATAACGGATATCTTCCCAGTTGGAAGCGATTGAGGATTGATACGGAGTTTTGTCCATAATTCGTTTTCAGAGATACTTTTATCTAAATTAAACTTTTGGTCGGCTTCAGATTGAAAATAGGAGTGAGACATCACTTCAAAATCTGCTCTATTGTTTAATTGAGCATAGACATGTCCGCACCATTCTTGTATTGAGGCTGATGCTTTTATCAAATGCTGGTTATTAGCAACAGGGTAAAACGTACTCTGCATTATCGAATATGGATAGATACCCGTGTTAAAATTTTTAGTAGCGTTTAACTTTAAGACCGAGACGTTTTCTTCACTGTAATTATCTGCTTTTACTTGTACTTCTGGAAGAAAATCTTCTGTAACATAAACCATGACGGCATTGCCATTTCGTACCTCGGCATAACGTACTTGTTCTAATTTGTAAGATGTAATTTCGGCTTCACCACCATGCCAATAGTCATTAAATGCTTTTGAGGGTTTAAAAGCAGGTTTTTTGATTACCTCATTAATTTGAGCTTCAGCAATGATTTTTGAATTTTTTTTCTGAACCTCCTCCTTACATGATATCAAGGAAAATAAGACGATTGGAAGTACATATTTTAAGGCTTTCATAACATTCAATTTTTAGCAAAATTACAATGCTATTTTTCTTTAGCAATGGCATTTAACGTTTCGTAAAGTAAATGGGTAGGTAGACCAACGACATTGTTATAAGAACCTTCAATGCTTGTAATGCCAATAGAGCCAATCCACTCTTGGATGCCATAAGCACCAGCTTTATCAAAGGGTTTGAAGTTGTTTATATAAAACCAAATTTCCCTGTCAGATAAGGTTTTGAAAGTAACTTTGGTGCTGGTATTTACAACAATTTGCTTATCCGGTGTTGTAAAACAAACCGATGAAATGACTTCGTGCGTTGCATCGCTCAAAGATTTGAGCATATAAAAAGCATCTTGAGGGCTTTTAGGTTTGCCAAGGGCTTCATTCTTATACCAAACAATGGTGTCACTCGTGACTATAATGGTATTTTCTTTCAGTTCGTTTTGAAAAGGTTCTGCCTTTAATTTTGATAGGTAATCAGTAATAGCTTCACGCTCGAGATGTTTAGGATAAATTTCTTCAATAGGTTTTTGGGCAACTTCAAAATCTAAGTTTAAATCTTTAAAAAACTGGTGACGTCTGGGAGAACCAGAAGCTAGAATAAGGCGGTATGGCTTTAAAATTTTTTTTAGCATTATTTCAATAATATAAATTGAAACAATAAAAGCGAAAGGATACCTGTAAGCATTACTAATTTTAGAATGTTACTTATCATTTTATAATCTCTATTAAGTTCTGCGCTAAACAGCTTTATGCACGTATATATTAATGGTGCTATGATTAATAATAAGACATAACCCATGGCTATTGGCTGTTTGTAGAGATTGTTGGAAAGGTATATAATAATTACTCCGAGTGGAATTAAAGACAATATAAAAGCTAGTTTTGTGGCACGCTGTCTTCCTAAGACTATTGGTAGACTTTTAATTCCCATTTTATAATCGCCGTCTATGTCCTCAATATCTTTTATAATTTCACGAAGTAAATTGAGCATAAAAGCAAAAATGGCATAGTCTTTAATGAGATCTAAGAAAAATAACTGCGACGATTGATTTGCTCTTGTTACAGCAGGAACTAAATCAAACACACCAACTAAAAGAATACTTAGACTAACAAGACCTGCAACAATAATATTACCAACTAAAGTGATACTTTTAAGGTATGTGGAGTAGATGTAAAGCAATGCAGAAGCTAACACAAAAATGATAAAAAAGGAAGGTTTGCCAATAGCTCTTGAGATTAGGAAACCTAAAATAACACCAATAAAATTTAGAGCGATAAATAAATTTGTTGCTGTTTTTTCAGAAATATGTCTACCGACTATAACTGATTCGGGTTTATTGATTTTATCAGCTGTAACATCTTCAATGTCGTTAATTATATAACCAGCGGCGGCAATAAAGACTGTAGCTAAAACTAAGATTATAAAGTCCATAGTACTTAAAGCTGTCCTGAAGCCGTAATCTTCTTTTAAAGGTTCTAGAAGTGCGTATTTTATGAGAGCTTGGGTTAAAACTATTAATAGTAAGTTTTTCCAACGAATGAGTTTAAGAATATAATTCATATATGCTTATCGCGACATAATTTGACTGATGAGGTGAAATACAGAAACGGACAATAATGCAAATAAAAAAAGAGTTAGAATTGCAGTTCTTTTATTAACGATACGCTCTTGTTTTCTAATTTTATCTTTTATTTTTTGTTTGTCTTCCTTAGTTAAATTCTTATGCAAAAAATCCATCTCGTAGTGCAAATGTGCTTCGAGGTCTAGTTTTTCTTTGTATTTTGAGAATGGTTTTTTTGAACTTTGATTGAAAGTGTTTTGATTGTTGCCAAAACCAATGTAACCGAATCCTGTGCTATGTCTTCTTCCCATGGTTTATTGATTTTAGACTTTAAAGATAATAATCAAAAATAATACTTTTATTTAAAGACTAATCAATCGTAATTAGCTTCAAAATTTCCATTCCATTTGCCTTGTACTTTTAGTACTTGTTCAATAACATCTCTTACAGCACCTGCACCACCATTTTTATGAGATATGTATTTGGAAATAGCCTTTATCTCAGGTACCGCATCTTGCGGACAACAGGGCAAACCTGCTAATTGCATTACAGGATAATCAGGGATATCATCACCCATATACAAAGTTTGAGATTTTGAGATATTGTTTTTCGAAAAATAATCGTTAAGCTGTTCAATTTTATTTTTTGCTCCCAAATAGACATCTTTAATACCTAAATGATTAAGTCTTTTCCTTACACCTTCGTTAGAGCCACCAGAAATAATACAAATATTATAGCCTAAGTCTACAGCAGTTTTTAGAGCGTATCCATCTTTAATATTAAAATTTCTAAGCATTTCGCCATCTGTAGTTACGGTAACAGTTCCATCCGTTAGCACACCATCCACATCAAAAATAAATGTGGTAATATCGTTTAGGTATTCTTTATAGCTTTTATCTTCCATATTATTATTAGCTCTTGCTTTTAGGTTTTTTAGCGTTTATTCCGTTTACGGTTGTAAGGATATTTAATGCCATGTGTTTTTTGAATGGATTGCGTTAGCAATTCATAAATATTAGAGTGTTCCTCATTTTCTAGTAACTTAAAGTGCTTCTTTAATGTTTTTATATCATTACGTTTTGCAGGACCAGTTTGTGCCATGTAAGGTGACATCTCTTGTACTTTGTTTGCTGTTTCAGCAATAAGGGGTTTTAATATTTCAAAATTAATACTTTTTGCATCGCTAATTTCATGAGCAATTCGGTATAACTGATTGGCGAAATTATTTACAAATACAGCCGAAAGATGAAGGGTTTGCCGCTGTTCTGTGGAAATTTTGTAGTGTTTACTACCTACAGCTTCAGCCAAGTTTTTAAGTACTTCAAGTTTAGATTTGTCTTCAGTTTCAATGCAAAAAGGGACATTAGCAAAATCCATTTCCGCATCTTTAGAAAAACTTTGCAGCGGATAAAAAACACCACGGCTATTTTTCTTGTCCAAATCATGCAAACCTACACTTCCAGAGGTATGTACAAGGAAGCGATTATCAAAAGGTAATGCTTCAGATAGTTTAGCTACAGCATCATCAGTGACTGCTAAAACGTAAATATCTACATCTTTTAAATTTGAAAGATTATCTATAACCTCAGTTTCATTTTGAAATGACTTTATTCGTTCAAACGTGCGGTTATACCATTGCTTAACGGCAATAGATTTAGACTTTGAAAACGCGCGATATAGATGCGAAGCCACATTACCAGCTCCAAGAATTGTTACAGTAATCATAGCGTAAAAATACTAAGAATTATAGCGTCTAAAAAATGAAGTGTCTTTCAATAAAATAAAAAATTAGTCTACCTTTAAAACCATGTCAAAACTAGATATAAAAACCAGAGAAGATGTTTTTCTTCTTGTTACTAAATTCTACGAAAAAGTGAAAAAGGACTGGGTTCTTGCCCCTTTTTTTAACAATACGATTAAAGACTGGGATGAGCATTTGCAACATCTAACAACGTTTTGGGAGTCGAGTTTGTTTTTAAAAACAAAGTTTACAGGAAATCCGTTAGAAGCTCATGTAAATATTGATAAAGCTCATCATAATAGTATAACAGAATTGCACTTTGGTTTGTGGTTAAATCTTTGGTTTGAAACTATTGACGAATTATTTGTAGGCCATTATGCTGAAAATGCCAAACGTCGCGCCCGTAAAATGGGGACTTTCTTGTATTTAAAAATTTTTGAAGCAAGACAAAATCAATGAGTTTTATTATAAATATAAAAATAACATGAAATTACTAAAAGAATTTAAAGAGTTTGCTGTTAAAGGAAACATGATGGACATGGCGATTGGTATTATCATCGGTACAGCTTTTAATAAAGTTATCGATGTATTAGCCAAGCAAGTTTTACTGCCACCGCTATCATTATTGTCTGATGGTGTCAATCTCCAAAACCAAAAATTTGTATTACGAGAAGCAGTATTTAATGGTGAAGGAGAACTCACTATATCTGAAGTTGCTATTGCCTATGGTAAGCTCGCTGAGGTCTTTTTAGATTTTTTCATCATTGGATTTACTGTTTTTATCATCGTTAAATTTATGAATAGGTTAAAGCGTAAAGCTCAAGACACCAGTGACAATACCGTTGTGACACCTAAAGACATTGAGTTGCTTTCAAATTTAAATACATTGATGGAAGAACAGAATCAACTATTGAAGGCTCAAAAAGCTTCATAATTATTGAAAGAAATTTAACAACTTTTTGCATTTGTTAGAAGTCAAAAAAATGGGTTAAAAGCCTTATCTTTGCCTGAGCTTAAAATAAGCCGTTCGTTATGCAAAAGAAAATCGCTAATTTCCTATTTTCCACAAGACTTACCTCAATATTATTTATTCTATTTGCTGTTGCCATGGCGGCAGGTACTCTTATAGATCGCAACATGGATACCTCTCCAACACCATTTACTAGGCATTACATATATAATGCTTGGTGGTTTGAAGCAATTATGGTGTTTTTTGTTATTAATTTTATGGGTAATATTTTTAGATTTCGTTTATGGCGAAAAGAAAAATGGGCAACACTCACATTACATTTATCTTTTATACTAATCTTATTAGGCGCATTTGTAACACGCTACGTTGGGTATGAAGGTGCACTAGCGATTAGAGAAGGTGATACATCTAATCAACTGCTATCTCTTAAAACTTATATTAAGGGGCGCATTATTGGTAATTATCAACTTAATGGTCAATTACAGCAATATAATTTTGAAGAACATGTCGATTTCTCTGAAAGATTAGATAATGATTTTGAACAGACGTATACTTACGGAAATATACCTGTAACCATTGCTGTAAAAGAGTTTATTAAAGGAGCTGAAAAAGATATTGTACCTAGTGATGAAGGAGAAAATTACCTTAAAATAGTTGAAGCTGGTGGAGGAAAACCACATAATCATTTTCTTAAAGAAGGCGAAACACAGAGCATCCATAATATTCTATTTACGCTCAATAAATTTCAAGAAGGCGCCATCAATATCACAAATAATGATGCAGGAATTTTTATTAACTCACCTTATGATGGAGAATACCTAACCATGGCGACCATGCGCCAAGGTAAATTGGTGAAAGATAGCTTACAGCGATTGGCATTGCGTTCTCGATATATTATAGAGAACATGCAAATGGTTTTCCCAAAGCCTGTGGTCAAAGGTAAATTTGCCGTGGTTAAAAAATCGCAAATTCTCAAAAATGATGAAGATGGTGTTATTTTAGATATTACCGCAAACGGAGAAACTAAAGAACTTGGTCTAATTGGAGGTCAAGGTATTAATAGCGGATATGAAACTATTAAAGTTGGTGGGTTAGATATAGATGTTCAGTATGGTTCTAAACTTATTGAACTACCATTCTCAGTAAAATTGAATGATTTTATAGCGGAGAAATACCCTGGTACAGAAAATCAGTACTCATCCTATGAAAGTAAAGTAACGGTCGTTGATAAAGAAAATGAAGATTTTGATTACCGAATTTATATGAATCATATTTTAGATTATCGCGGTTATCGCTTTTTTCAGTCAGGTTTTGACCCAGATGAAAAAGGAACTATTTTATCCGTAAATCATGATATGTGGGGAACTTACATCACTTATGCTGGATATTTATTGTTGTATTTTGGATTATTAGCAATCATGTTTGCAAGACATACACGTTTTGATGAGTTACGTAAAAACTTAAAGAAACTTAAAAAGAAAAAAGCTAAGATTTTAGCAACTTTATTAGTGTTGTTTAGTTTATCAGGTTTTTCTCAAGAGCATTCTGCAAATGACGGACATGACCATAGTATGGAATTGCAAAAACAGCAAATAGACTCTATACTTAAGGTTAATATTACACCCAAAAAGCATGCCGATAAGTTTGCAAAAATGGTCATTCAAGACATTAGCGGTCGAATGATGCCCATGCATACCTTTGCTTCAGAGATTTTACGTAAGCTCAGTAAAAAAGATACTTACGAAGATTTTAGTGCGACACAGGTTTTTCTTTCCATGCAAGAAAGCCCACAATTATGGTCTAATACACCTGTCATCTATATGAGGCGAATGGAGACAGATTCTATTAAAAAAATTATTGGTATAGATAAATCTGTTAAGTATGCACGGTTTGTAGACTTTTTTGATGAAAGAGGTGCCTATAAATTAGAGCCGTATCTAGCAGAAGCCTATAAAACACAAACACCAACTGGACATCAAAAGAAGTTTCGAGAAACAAATGACCGCGTTAGATTACTATTTGATGTGATAGAAGGTAATTCTCTAAAAATATTTCCAGTACCTAATGACGAAAATAATAAATGGATTTCTTCAGATGAATTTAGACTTGGAGATTATAGAACTAAAATAAAAGATACGCTTTACGGTAATTTTATTAATAATGGTTTTAGTGCTTATTTAATGACCCTCAACCAAGCTAAACAAACCGGTGATTTTTCACAAGCGGAAGCTTTATTAAAAGGTTTTAAAAAGTCTCAAGAGAAATACGGGAGTGAGGTTATGCCGTCTGATAAAAAGATTGAAACTGAAATTGCGTATAATAAGTATGATATTTTTCAGAAGCTCTTCAGCTGGTATATGTATGCGGGTACTTTGTTATTTATACTTATAATTATTCAGATTTTTAAGTATAAAAGCACATGGTTAAAGTATGCTATAAAAGCTTTTATTGGAGTTATTATTTTATTATTTGCGCTTCATACAGGAGGTTTAATTGTTCGTTGGTATTTGTCTGGACATGCACCATGGAGTGATGCTTATGAGTCCATGATTTATGTAGCTTGGTCTGTTATGTTATTTGGTCTATTATTTGGTAGAAAAAATAGTCTCACAATTGCTGCTTCGGCTTTCGTAACATCTATGATTTTAATGATTGCGCATTGGAGCTGGATGGATCCGGCTATTGCAAATCTTCAGCCAGTATTACAAGGTTATTGGCTAATGATACACGTATCTGTTATTGTTGGTAGTTATGGTCCTTTTGCCTTAGGTATGATTTTGGGGCTTGTTGCCCTGTTATTAATGATTTTTACGAATAAGGAAAATAAAGAACGTATGCTTATCAATATAAAAGAGCTTACTATTATAAATGAGCTGGCACTTACAGTTGGTTTAGTCATGCTAACCATTGGTAATTTCCTTGGCGGTATGTGGGCAAACGAAAGTTGGGGTCGTTATTGGGGCTGGGATCCAAAAGAAACTTGGGCATTAATCAGTATTATGATTTATGCATTTGTGATTCATATGCGGCTCGTACCAGGATTGAGAAGTAGATGGATGTATAGTTTAATGTCTGTATTGGCTTTTGGCAGTATTTTAATGACATATTTTGGAGTCAATTTCTATCTGTCAGGATTACACAGTTATGCTAGCGGTGACCAAATTCTAAGTTTTCAATTTATTGCCATAACACTAGGTATTATTGCTATTATAGGCTTTTTTGCCTATAGAAAGCATAAGACTTTTTACAGATAGTGTACAAATTTCTTACATTATTAATCAGGTCAACTTCATTTTTATGTAACTTGTGCCTATTAAATTAACCAATTAAATGAATTTCTTCAAAAAATTAGGAGCTGCCAATATTTTTATATTAGCTTTATGTGCAGTTATAATTATTGTTGCAGAGTACTTATTTTTAACTGGTAATAGATTACACGGTATCTTTATAGGTCTTTGGGCTCCAACGTTATTGGGTGTAATTATTTACCTCAAAATTATTAACAATGGAGGCAGATGATATAGTATTTTGGTTCTCCATTATAGTTTCGGCTCTAGTAGTTCTGTGGGCTTATTTTATAATAAGAGCTTTTAATAGAATTAAGTAGTAAAGCATAATTACATTAAGTTAAACACACTTTATTAATTATTTTTATTACTTTATAACAGGCGTTTATATAATTATTTTAATTTGTATACTCTCTTCATGACTTTGTTTGGTGATTTAGTTTCTTATTTAGTACTAATCAAAATAACACTGATTATAACTTGAAATTATCATGATAAAGTACCTTCGTATTATATTGATTGGTTTTTATGGGTTTGCAGGAAGTTATCATTTTATAAACCCAGAGTTTTATTACCCTTTAATTCCAGATTATTTACCGTATGCTGAGTTTATAAATTATGCAAGTGGTTTACTTGAGATACTGTTAGCAATTGGTGTAACACTACCGAGAACACGATTATTAGCAGTTAAAGGGATTATTACATTACTTATATTCTTTATTCCTTCACATGTCTATTTTATTACTGAAGGTGGTTGTATGTCAGATTCTCTTTGCGTACCGTTATGGATAGCTTGGGTACGGTTAATCGTAATTCATCCTTTACTGATTTTGTGGGCTTGGTCGATTAGAACAACTAATAAATTATGAGCATAAATGAGATACGCTTAATTATTGACTCTGGGTTTTTAGTATTGATTTGGGCAGTGCAATTAGTTATATACCCAAGTTTCGGTTATTATTCACAATCAAATCTATTCAAGTGGCATCAAAGTTATACCAAGCGTGTAACTATCATAGTATTACCTTTAATGTTTAGTCAGCTTATTTTAGGAATTATTCATTTATGGCAAACTCAGAATTGGTATACGGTTTTGAGTATGTTTATTATAATTTTACTTTGGCTTGTGACATTTCTTATTTTTGTTCCACTTCATCAAAGCATAGATAATAAACCCTTAGAAAATGTTTGTAAAAAACTAGTCAAGTATAACTGGACTCGAACACTTCTTTGGACATTATTGTTTGGTATTACATTATACTACTTTCTTTCTATTTTAAAAAATAATGTGCATATTTGTGCCATTATGGTTGCATAAGACACTTACTAAAAGAAAAATTATCGCTAGTTCTTTAGCGAATTAAATGCTGTTTCAGTTTCTGAAATAGCCAGTACTTATTTTACTTTCAATATTATGCAATCCAATAGAATTTCAATAAAACAATTTTTTAAATATTTACAAATCGCTGTTTCTGGTAAAGAACAAGATTTTACCAATGGTACTATTCGCAGAGCAGTTTTTATGCTTTCCATTCCGATGATTCTTGAAATGCTCATGGAATCTATATTCGCTATTGTGGATATTTTTTATGTATCTCAAGTGAGCGTTAATGCTGTAGCCACGATTGGTTTAACGGAATCTGTAATTACTTTAGTTTATGCTGTTGCTATAGGACTAAGCATGGCTGCAACCGCAATTGTGGCAAGACGGACTGGTGAAAAAGATAAAGAAGGTGCATCAAGGGCAGCTGTACAGGTTATATTCTTAGGTATTGTTATAGCTGTTTTTATTAGTGTAGTAGGAATTATTTATCCTAAGGAAATTCTTGGGCTTATGGGAGGAGAAGCAGACCTCATAGAAGAAGGCTATGGATATACCCAAGTACTTATGGGCGGAAACGTCACTATAATGTTACTCTTTCTTATTAACGCTATTTTTAGAGGTGCAGGAGATGCTTCTATAGCAATGTGGGCCTTGATTGTTTCAAATGGACTCAATATTATTTTAGACCCAATATTCATTTTTGGATTTGGACCAGTACAGGCATATGGTGTACAAGGCGCAGCAATAGCAACAACTATTGGCCGTGGTACAGCTGTCTTATTTCAGTTATTGATTTTGTTTTATGGATGGAGCAGAATAAAAGTTGGTTTTAAAGATTTGGTAATAAGGGTAGCCGTGATGATAAATCTTATAAAAGTTTCGCTCGGTGGAATAGCACAGTTTTTAATTGGCACATCCTCTTGGGTTTTTTTAATGCGTATTATGAGCGAATTCGGTAGTGAAGTATTAGCAGGTTATACAATAGCTATTAGAGTTATGATGTTTACGTTAATGCCTGCTTGGGGATTGAGTAATGCTGCCGCCACTTTAGTCGGCCAAAATTTAGGAGCAAAAAAACCTGAACGTGCGGAACAATCAGTATGGAAAACAGGAAAGTATAGTGCTTTTTTCATGGGAGTTGTTTCTATTGTCTATTTGCTATTCGCACCTCAGATTATTCAATTATTTTCTAATGAAGTTGAAGTGGTCAAGAATGGCGCTTTATGTCTTAGAATTATTGCAGCAGGTTATGTGTTTTATGGTTACGGTATGGTCGTTATTAATGCTTTTAATGGCGCAGGTGATACAAAAACACCTACTTGGATTAATTTTATCTGTTTCTGGGTATTCCAATTGCCATTTGCTTACCTCATGGCATTAACATTTGATTTTGGACCAATTGGCGTATTTACGGCTATTACATTAGCTGAAGTTTTAATAGTAATTTTAGGAATTATGTGGTTCAAAAAAGGCTACTGGAAATCTGTAAAAGTATAGATTAAATTTATTGATTTTTCATTACTTTTATGGAGATTAAAACAATACCATGTTAAAAGATAAATTAGGAATTAATACCATTTGTACACACGTAGGTGAAGTTAAAGATGAGCAGTTTAAAGGTGCTGTTTCTCCAATGTATTTAAGCTCTTCTTATGAGTTTTTAGACGTTGATGTAAAGCGATACCCACGTTATTTTAATACACCAAATCAAGAGTTCTTATCTAAAAAAATTGCAGCTTTAGAAGGTACAGAAGCAGCTATGATTTTTGGCTCAGGTATGGCAGCCATAAGTCATATGTTTTTGGCATTTTTGAAAAAAGGAGACCACTTGGTTGTGCAGAATACACTTTATGGCGGAACAGTTAATTTCATTAAAGAAGAATTTCCAAAGTATGGTATAGAATATACTTTTACAAATGGTTATAGAGCTAAAGATTTTGAATCTGTAATACAACAAAATACAAAGCTCATTCATATAGAAACGCCGTCTAATCCTTTATTAACGGTTACAGATATTAGAGATATTACACAGTTAGCCAAAACAAAAGGCATACTTACTTCAATAGATAATACATTTGCTTCACCAATAAATCAAAAGCCTATTGACTTCGGAATTGATATGGTCATGCATTCTGCTACTAAGTATTTTGGTGGTCATAGTGATATTTGTGCTGGAGCAGTAGCCAGTTCCCATGAATATATGGAACGTATTTGGAATGTATCTAAAAATTTAGGTGGAAGTCTAAGCGATATGACCGTTTGGATGTTAGAACGTAGCATGAAAACACTAGGCTTGCGGGTTAAAGCGCAAACCAAAAACGCGATGAAATTAGCAAAATGGTTAGATAAGCATCCTAAAATTTCGAAAGTGTATTATCCAGGTTTAAAGACACATCCTGAGTATAAATTAGCTAAAGCACAAATGAAAGGTTTTGGCGCTATGTTATCTTTTGAATTAACTAATGACTTGGATTCTTATAGATTTCAAAAGCAGCTAAAATTAATAAAATCCTCTATGAGTTTAGCAGGTGTAGAAAGCACAATGATTTCACCACATTTAACTTCACACGCTTTATTGACTGAAGCGGAACGTGCTGCTATTGGTGTTAGCGACCAATTGATACGTTTTTCTGTAGGTATTGAAAATGCTAAAGATTTAAAAAAGGATATCAATCAAGCTATAGACGCGATACGTTAGTCGTAGTTTTTCTGTGGTCAGTTTTAATACTTATACCAACTTGAATTCTATTCAAGCTATTTTTTCTGATATGTTGTTTTAAATAGCCTATTTGGAGTTGAGAATGTTCCATAATTTGAAATCCAATACCTAAATAAAAACGATTTTCATGAAATACTTGATCTTGAAAATTTACAAAAGGTTCTTCAGTTGCAATTAAGAAGAGTGTTTTGTTTAATGTATATTTTAGGCTTAGTCGATACCTAAATCTATTTTGTGTTTCATTTCTGTCTTTAAAATCTAAAAAACGCTGCTCTAAACGTGCGCGGTGTATTAGCACAAATTTCTCGAATTTTCTACTCAAAGTGTATTGCTCAAATAGGCGGTTTTCATGAACATTAGGTTCGTTATCAAACTCAAAAACAGTATCAATATCTAAATACGCATAGCCCAAACCAATAGACTGATTATCTTTTAAGTGGTAGTTTCCTCTTATAGAGAAAAAAGCTAAGTTATAATTGGATGAAGGTTCATAGAAGCGTAATTCTCCATAGGGATTTACACTATATTTTTCACTTAACCTATGGTTACTACCATAGGTATACCAAGAGCCTAAAAAGGCTTCTGAAGGACTTTGGCTTTTGCCAACTAAGGCTAATAAAGATACTAATAGTGTCAGTAATTTTTTCATCTATATATAATAAAAAAGAGAGCCCATTTCTGAGCTCTCTCGAATCATGGAATTATTAAACGTGGTCGTTTAAATGATGGTGCTCATCAATTAGTGGACCGCCTTCTATAATTTGCTCTGAAGCTTCACTTGCAAATTTTTCAAAATTTAAGTGGAATGAGTGTGCTAAGTTGATAGCCTTACTGATATAACCACCTTTCTGTAACCATGTGTTCATTGGGTCTAACATTTCTGTTGGAACATTAGGGCAGTATTTAGGCATAAATAAGCCAAATATTGGGTGTTGTTCGTAATCTACATTCTCTAATTCTCCATTAAGGATTGCCGTAATCATAGCTCTGGTGTATTTGAGTTTAATACGAGAACCTACGCCATAAGGACCACCGCTCCAGCCAGTGTTTAGCAACCAAACATTAACACCTGCTTCTTGCATTTTTTTACTCAACATTTCTGCATATTTTGTTGGGTGTAGTGGCATAAATGGCTCTCCAAAACAAGCTGAGAATGATGGTACAGGTTCAGTAATTCCAGCTTCAGTACCAGCAACCTTAGCAGTGTAACCAGAAATAAAGTGGTAAGCTGCTTGTCCTGGTGTTAATTTAGATACTGGAGGTAATACTCCAAAGGCATCACAGGTTAAGAAAAATATATTCTTGGGGTTATCTGCATACGATGGCTGTTGGATATTGTCTATATGATAAATAGGGTAACTTACACGCGTATTCTGTGTAATTGAGCTATCCATATAGTCTACTTCATTATTATCTTTAAAAACTACGTTTTCAAGAATAGCACCAGGCTTAATAGCTCTATAGATGTCTGGTTCTTTTTCTTCAGTTAAATCAATGACTTTGGCGTAGCAACCACCTTCAAAATTGAAGATTCTGTTTTCTGCTGTCCAACCATGCTCATCATCACCTATTAGCTTACGATTAGGGTCTGCAGATAATGTTGTTTTTCCAGTTCCTGATAATCCAAAGAAAATTGCAGTATCTCCATCTTCACCAACATTGGCAGAACAATGCATTGGTAATACATTTTTATCAACTGGTAAAATCATATTTAATGCAGAGAAAATACCTTTTTTCATTTCACCTGTATATGCAGAGCCACCTACTAGAGCTATCTTTTTTGTAAAGTTTAAAATGGAAAAGTTACCTTGTCTAATACCATATTTTTTTGGCTCTTTACATTCGTAACCTGGTGCGCAAAGGACCAACCATTCTTCTTCAAAATTTTCTAATTCTTCTTCTGAAGGTCTTAAAAACATATTATAAATAAACATGTTAGACCATGGATATTCTGTAACAGTTCTTACATTCATTTTATATTTAGGATCGGCACAAACGTAACCATCTCTAACATAGATTTCTTTCCCGCTTAGATAATTTTCAATTTCAGATTGTAAATAATCAAAGTTTTCAGGAGAAATACCCTTATTAGTTTTTCCCCACCAAACGCGATCTTTTGTATAATCATCTTTTACTAAAAAGCGATCCTGTGGGGAACGTCCTGTAAATTTTCCTGTGTTTATGGCTAATGTTCCGTTAGCTGTTTCTTTTCCCATTCCTTTTTTAAGAGTAATGGCTTGTAGTTCTTCTGGCAAAAGATTCCAATGGGCATTGGTGTCTTTTAATCCGTACTTGGTGAGGTCTCTTGTTTTCATAATCGGTTTTTTAAATAAAGTTTCCATGATTTAAAATTTTTTTAATTCGACTTTCGATTTAAAATGGCCATATCAATGGCACTAATAGTAAAGTTGTTATTAGAAATAGCAGAAGCAATGGTGCACCTACTTTTAGGTAATCTTTAAATTTATATCCGCCAGCAGTCATAACCATGGCATTAGTTGTTGTTCCTACGGGTGTTAAAAATGCTGTAGATGCACTAACAGCTACAGTTATCATAAAAGGCGCAGCAGATAATTCTAGAGTACTTGCTGCAATTAATACAATAGGTGCCATAAGTACTGCCGTTGCTGAGTTATTGATAACCTGACTAAATGTTGTAGTAAGTAAAAAAACACCAGCCAAAAGTGCAACAGGATGTAAAGTTCCCAATGTTTCGACTAATCCGTTTGCAATTAACTGTGCAGTTCCTGTTTTTTGTAGTGCAGTTCCCATAGGTATCATTGCGGCAATCATTACTACACTTATCCAGCTAATACCTTTATAGGCTTTTGCAATTGGTACACAACCAGAAATTAGTACAATACCGGCAGAAATCAACGCTGCAACTGCGCCTGGCACAATTTTAAAGACCAAAAGCACAATCATTAATGCTAAAGCAAATAAGGCAATGTAAGATTTGTTAGATAAAATAGTTACGGTTTTTGCCATACCTTCTGGACTACCACAAATGACTAGGTTTTCATGATATTCTTTTAATTGTTCTATATCGCTCCAAATACCTCTAACTAAAAATGCATCACCTGCCTTTATAGTTATTTCACGTTCTGTAAACGGTTTGTTATTACGAGATGCAGCCATAAGTTGCACGCCAAATCTTTTAAAGAAATTTCCAATTTTTATTTTACGACCTACTAAAACAGAGTTAGGTGTCACTAATATCTCTGCCATACCAACCTCTTGGTTTATAAGGTTGTTTTTAAGTTCATCTGCAATGGGCTCCAAAGGCAGTAAGCCTAATCTAAACTTTATCATTAAGGCATTAATTGCTTCTGTTTCACCTTTGACTGTAATAATATCGTGGTAAAGAAACTCAGTTGAATTTTCAGGAAATTCTATAAATGGTTCGTTACCTTTTAAACGGTTAGGGTGCCTTCTTTTAATTCTTATTATAGAGACATGATAGTTGTTTTCAAAATTCCATTCGCCAATCTTTGTGCCCAATAGCGGAGATACAGAACGTACTCTAAGTCTGTAGTAGTTATCATCTACTTTATAAGCTTCTATCCATTTGTGCATTGTAGTACTTATGTCTACAGGCTTATTGTTGGTTTTGTTTTTTGGTAGTAATCTGTAGCCAATATATCTGAAATAGATTAATGCGATAAGAAGTAGAGGAAGTCCAATTAATCCAAATTCAAAGAAAGAAAATCCCTCTAAACCACTTTCGAGCATTGTATTGTTAACAATAATATTTGGTGGCGTACCAGTTAAGGTTAATAATCCACCAGTATTAGACCCAAACGCAATTGGCATTAATAATTTTGAAGGTAAAGTACCTATACTCCAAGCAGAAGAAATAGTAACAGGCATTAATGTGGCCACTGTACCTGTATTACTAACAAAACCAGATAAAACGCCAGCACCAAGACTTGTTATAACTAGCAAACGTGAAATACTTTTACCCGCAAGACTCATAAATTTTTGACCTGCTAACGCTGTCCAACCTGTCTGAGATAAACCTTCACCAATAATAAAAAGAGCGGCAATCATAATCACAGTTGGGTTACTAAAGCCGCTTAAGGTCTCATTTAAATCCAGTATACCAAACATAAATAGACTTAACATAGATAAAAGAGCTACAATATCTGGCGTGAATTTTCCCCAAATGAATAGTAGAATTGTAATAGATAAAATGATTAGCATCAAGCTCATTGGAGAAATCTTTTTTATTATACCATAAAATTACAGGCATTTATATCCAATTATTATGACGGTTGTCATACTTATAAAGAATTGCTAATTTTTCAAATTTGTGCAGAAAAGTAAGGTTTATATCGAGATATTTTAAAACGAAACCGTTTGCGGAATAGAAAGAATCCTATAATCTATATTCTTTTTAATATTTTTGACAATGAATAGGTATATAATAGGAGCAAAAAAGCTTCTTTTTTTAAAAATATAAGATGAAATTAGACATATTAGCTTTTGGAGCGCATCCTGATGATGTAGAATTAGGTTGCGGTGGAACATTGGCAAAGGAAGTATCAAAAGGTAAAAAAGTTGGAATAATAGATTTAACTCGAGGCGAATTAGGCACAAGAGGTACTGCTGAAACAAGAGATAAGGAGGCTGCTGACAGCGCCAAAATTCTTGGTGTTAACTTAAGAAAAAACTTAGGTTTTGCTGATGGATTTTTTGTTAATGACAAAGCCCACCAATTCGAAATCATAAAAATGATTAGAAAATACCAACCAGAAGTTGTTCTTTGTAATGCTATAGATGATAGACACATTGACCATGGAAAGGGAAGCAAATTAGTTAGTGATGCCTGTTTTTTGAGTGGACTTATCAAGGTTAAAACTTCAATAAATAAAGTAGAACAGAGCAAGTGGCGACCAAAAGTTGTTTATCATTATATACAGTGGAAGGATATAGAATCTGATTTTGTAGTAGATATTAGTGGTTTTATGGATAAAAAAATGGATGCTGTTCTTGCTTATAAAACCCAATTTTACGACCCTAAAAGTAATGCTCCAGAAACACCAATATCTTCCAAAAATTTCACAGACAGTATAGAATACAGGGCCAGAAATCTCGGACGTTTAATCGGTGTAGAACACGCAGAAGGGTTTACGGTTGAGCGCTATGTTGCCGTCGAAAGTTTATTTGATTTGAAATAAAAAAAAGCCTTTCATTTCTGAAAGGCTTTACTGACAAGGGTGGAAGACCGGTCTCGAACCGGCGACCTCTGGTACCACAAACCAGCGCTCTAACCAACTGAGCTACAACCACCATTTTAATTAGGACTGCAAATGTAATTGAAAACTATATTTCAGCAAAACCTTTTTTAGAAATATTTAAAAAAATAAACCCTTCTAAATATCAGAAGGGTTTTGTTTATTGATAATGAGAAGTTTTATCTAAATCACTTTTATTCAGCTTTATCCACTACTGGACGATTTTTGCGATTGGCAAGTTCCCAAGCAGTATAAAAAACCAGTCTTGTTCTATTTTCTAACAAATCATATTCAATTTTATCTGGTGTATCGCTAGGCTTATGATAATCATCATGCGTACCATTGAAATAGAAAATTACAGGAACATTGTTTTTAGCAAAGTTATAATGGTCAGAACGGTAGTAGTAACGGTTAGGGTCGTTCTCATCATTATAAGTATAATCTAATTCTATGTTGGTGTACTTTTTATTAATCTCTTCAGATAGCTTATGGAGTTCTGTACTTAACTTATCACTTCCAATGAGGTAAACATAATTTCTGTCTCCTTCATTACGTTTTGGGTCTATACGACCAATCATATCTATATTTAAGTCTGCAACAGTATTTTCTAATGGAAATATTGGGTCTATGTCGGTATAATATCTAGAACCTAAAAGGCCTTTCTCTTCACCTGTAACGTGTAGGAAGAGTATTGAGCGTTTTGGTGTATAACCATCTTTAACAGCTTGCTGGAAAGCTTCAGCAATTTCTATTAAAGCTATAGTGCCAGAACCATCATCGTCTGCACCATTGTAAACCTCACCATTCTTTATACCTTCATGGTCAAGGTGTGCAGAAAGTACTAAAATTTCACCTGGTTTTTCAGACCCTTTTATAAAGGCCACTACGTTTTCAGACATAACGTCTTCAGCTTTTCTTTCAGCCTTTAACACCATGTCTGTTTTTAGAACTTTTGGTGTGTTGTCATCGGCTATAGAGTTGTAAATTTCTTTGGCTAAATCTTCGTTTATCATAACAAATGCAAAATCTCCATCGTCACTCTTAAGAGATAATCTCCCCGAAAATCCCGACTCGGCTTGTCTTTGATAGAAAGGCGCATACCTAGAAAATAAATTACCATCTAAATAAAGTAAAGCCTTAGCTCCTTGCTCTTGAGCAGCATTTCTTTTGCTAGAAAGCGATTGACGACCATTAGTCCATTTCGTACCTTCAGTTTTACCAGAAGTTACGTAGTTTCCATTAGCATCTTTTGGTTCACCTGCTTTTGCCAACACAATTTTGCCTTTAACATCTATATTCTTGTAATCTGAATAATTTTCATCATCGATGCCGTGACCAACATATATAATTTCTGATGTTTTTACATCTAAATCTTTTGAAAGTACTAAAACAATGTGGTTTGTAAAAGCGTCAAAGGATTTACCATTTACTGCTACTTGTGCTTCAGCAACTTTTTGTTTTTGTAAAGGGACTTCTTGAAAATAATCATCATTATTATAAGCTGATGAAATACCCATAGAAACGTATTGGTTTTTAAGATATTCAACAGCCATTTTTTGTCCTTTTTCTCCAGTGTTTCTACCTTCAAATTCATCGGAAGCATAGGTGTAAAGCATATCTTTTAACTCTTCTTGAGTTATGGTTTCTGCATAATCAACTGGGTTTGCAGTGCTTTTTTTAGAAGCTATTGACGTATTGGTCTTGCCGCCACCACAAGCTAGTAGTACTGTAGATAAACATAGTACAAAGAATAATCTTTTCATTATGTAATTAGATTTTATTTTAATTAATATACCTGTATTTGGTCTGAGGCATTAAAAATAACCAAATAATGACGAGTAAAAATACAAATCAAATATTATTAACAAACTTTAGTATCAAAGCACTTCTCTTAAGGGTGCATTATTAGAATTAGCAATATACCAAGTTGTTACAAATATAAGTTGTGTTCTTTTTTTTAAAGCTGAAAAACTAATTTTATCTATCGTATCTGAAGATTTATGATAGTCTTTATGCTCACCATTAAAGAAAAATATAACAGGGATATCTTGAAGCGCAAAATTATAATGGTCAGATCTATTGTAGTATCTGTTAGTATCGTTTATATCATTATACTTGTAATCTAAGTCTAAGTTAACAAACTCATCATTAGCTTCACGTACAATAAAGTCTAGTTCTGTACTAATGCGGTCAGAACCTATGAGATATACGTAATTGTCGTTACCCTCATGTCTTTTGTCAATACGACCAATCATATCTGTATTAAGATTGGCAACTGTATTTTCAAGAGGAAATACTGGATTTTGAATATAATACTGTGAGCCATAGAGACCAAGTTCTTCTGCTGTAACATGAAGAAAAACAATACTCCGCCGTGGTCTTATACCATTTTGTTCGGCAAGTTTGAATGCTTCGGCAATTTCAAGTATTGCTGAGGTTCCTGAACCATTATCATCTGCTCCGTTATAGACTTTGCCATCTACAATACCTATATGGTCGGAGTGTGCAGAAATAACCACATATTCGTCTGGAAATTCTGAACCTTCTACATAGGCAATGACATTTTGAGATGTATTTGTGTCCTCAGGAAGAAAAGATTTTGGAACCGTTTGAAAATAGCCTGGGTAATTCTTAGGAGCTTTAATTTGAAGGGCTTTGTATTGACTTTTTATATAGTCACATATTGCATTGTGCCCAGGTTCTCCAGACATGCGACCGGCGTATTTGTCACTGGCTATTTCTGTGAGGTGTTTCTCTAAATCAACTTCAGTGATTGTGTTTAAATACGTTTGTACTGTTGGGATTTTTTTAAATACAATAGACGCTTTTACTTCTTTAATTTTTTCACTATGCCTTTGTTTAGAACAGGTCCCTACTAAAAGTAGAAGTGAAGCTATAAGTATTTTCATTTTCTTTCAATTGGTGCTCAAAAATAAATGAATAAACAGACTTCTCTAACAAATCTACTCATCAATTTCTATATCTTCAAGAAGTTCTATAGCATCTTCTTCCGATTTGTCTTCACGTTGTTCTAGTTCTTCAGTATCTCCTATTTCAGCTTTATAGAAAACACTTTTATAAATGATAAAGCCAAGTGAAATTATACTAAGTAAAAAGACATACTGTATGGCTTTGGTTTTTATTTGTTTCTTTTTGGTTAGGTACAAAAGGCCTAGTCCGCAGAGAAAAGCAGCAATAACAGGAAAAACAGCTATTTTAAAAAGAGGTGTTACGGCGAGTATTACTGCTAAGACTGAAGTAATAAACCCTAAAATGACTAATAATCGTTTCATGTGTTTATATCTATTGTTTTTTTAAGGACACATGCTGTTCGCTATTAATTATTCCTTTGGATGATAATATGTTTAGCATGCTCGTTTCATGTGTTTATATCTATTGTTTTTTTAAGGACATATGCTGTTCGCTATTAATTATTCCTTTGGATGATAATATGTTTATCATGCGCGTTTTATAATTTTAGTGTTTAAGACCTGTTGCTGATTTGATTTTTAATTCGCCATTTCCAACGGGTATTTTAAACTTTGCTAGCAAAGGTACTTTATTAGCATCTGCTGTTAACCAGATAATATTAGTGTTATTTCCTTTTAATGCGTCAGAACCTTTGAGGGTAATGGCAATTTTATAGCATTCTTTTCTACCAATATTAGAAGAAATAGATTCTTTACCTAAATATTTAAAGACAACCGTAGATTCCTCATTGTCAAATAATACTTTAAAACTTGATGAATCCCCGACATTTGCTTTATCTATATCTAAGTTACGAAGTGTATACAAAGTAGCTACTAAATCTTTTGTGCCTGGGTTTATACTTACATTTTTCTTTTCTTCCCAAATAGTGCCATCACTGCGTCTTTTTTTCTTAACGCTATTTACAGTTTTTGTTTTATGGCGGTATTTGTACTGCATAAACTTATAATATCCACCTTCATCAATTTCTCTTTTGTAGAGGTAAGGCGTCAGATTGCTTGGGCTTACGTAACTTTCATATAAGTCTCTAATTTTAAAAAAACTATCAAAACTACTATAAGTACTAGCCGAGCACTTGAGGCGCATCAATGTACTTTTCGAGGTTTTAATTTTACTTGTTTCCATGGTGACTTGCGCAATATCAGTTAGTAAACCAGACATGTTGTAAGAAGCTGTATAAACTAATTTTTCTCCAAATGCAATTGTCTTATTCTGAGCAAATAAAGACAAACAAAAAAATAGACTTATAGATACTAGGATATGTTTCATTTATAAAGTTTTTTATATAAACGTTTTATGAATCATTTATTGTGCCGAAATTACAACTGTACAATTAATTCTAAACTTTTTTTGGATAAAATTTAAACAAAAGTAAAAAAGCAAAAAAAGCCTTGGCAAAAGCAAAAAAGGATTTTATATTTGCATCCGCATTTAGGGAATACCTAATGAGACACTCAAGGAGAAATGGCAGAGTGGTCGAATGCACCAGTCTTGAAAACTGGCGAGGGTCACACCTCCGGGGGTTCGAATCCCTCTTTCTCCGCAAAAGGAAACCTACAACCAAAGTTGTAGGTTTTTTTGTTTTCAGGCATGTTGAAAATTTATTTTCATAAATAGATGAAAACAAAAAAACAAGCAAGTGTAACTTGTGTAGGTTTCTATGCTTGTACTAGATTCCTTATTAGGGATCATTGAAAATAATCCCTCTTTCTCCGCCAAGATTTATTCAAAATCGACGAAAGTCCTGTAAACTCAATGTTTATGGGACTTTTTATTTTACCCAAAACATCAAAATATGTATTAAAAACCATTCTGTTGGTGACCTATTAGGTGACCTTTTTTAAACCTTAATTAGGTCACCTAATTACTTATAACTAATTATAAATCAGTAAGATAAAACAATTAAAAGACCTTAATATTTTGTAAATTAATGTATAATTAAAGGTCACCAGAATGAACAAAACATTTGGATTATTATTCTACTTAAAAAAGAGTAAAGTAGATGCACAGGGCAAATGCCCTATTTACCTACGTATTACTATAGATGGTAAGCGTACAGCGATTAGTACAAAGCGTACCATTGCCATTGAAAAATGGAGCGTTGAAGCCAATAAAGCTATTGGAAGAACAGAAGATATACGAGAACTAAATGCCTATTTAGATTCACTTGCTACAAAAGTATATCAAAGCCAAAGAGACTTAATTCAAGATAACAAAGAGGTTACTACAGAAACCCTTAAAAACAAGTTTTTAGGTGTTGAGGAAAAACAAAGAACACTAATAACCATCTTTAACAATCACAACAAGCAAGTTGAAAAATTAGTTGGTAGAGAGTTTTCGGCAGGAACTTTAGAGCGTTATAAAACGGTGTGTAAGCATCTGCAAGAGTTTATGCAACATCAGTACAAGGTAAGTGATATTCCTGTGAATAGAATAGACCACAAGTATATTACAGATTTTGAGTTCTATTTGAAAACCGTTAGAAACTGCGGACATAACAGTACTATCAAGTATATTAAGAATTTTAAAAAGATAGTGCGTATAGCAATAGCCAATGATTGGATTAAAAAAGAACCATTTCTAAATTATAAAGTGCGTTTAAAAGAAGTGGAACGCCAATTCTTATCAGAAGTAGAAATACAAACAATGCTCGAAAAAGAATTACACACTAATCGATTAGAGCAAGTAAGAGACATTTTTATATTCTGTTGCTTTACAGGTTTAGCGTATAGTGACGTTAAGAAGCTCTCAAAAGATAATTTGGTATTTGGTATTGATGGCGATAAGTGGATAAAAACAAAGCGTACTAAAACAGATACACGCAGTAATATTCCACTACTTCCAACCGCTTTAGAGATTATAAAAAAATATGAGAACCATCCAGAAGCAGTTACAAAAAGTTTGTTGCTTCCAGTATTAAGCAATCAAAAGTCTAATGCCTATTTAAAAGAGATAGCAGACTTGTGTGGTATCAACAAAAACTTAACCACCCATTTGGCTCGTCATACCTTTGCAACTACTGTAACATTGTCTAATGGTGTACCAATGGTGTCAGTTAGTAAAATGTTAGGGCATAAATCATTAAAAACGACACAACATTATGCAAAAATATTGGATAGAAAAGTAAGTGATGATATGGCTATTTTAAAACAAAAGTTTGCTGATAAAACTACTATTGACGCTTCTAAGAGAATAGCCAATTAACACTTATATACAATAACGTTAAACAAATTTCTTAAAACCGCTTAAAACCCTTGTTAATTCAAAGGTTTTCGCTTTTAATAGAGTGTCTTTTTTGTTTACAACTGTTAATAAGTTTGTTTTATGTAAAGGTCAAAATATCGTAAATTAACGTAATATAAATCAGGTGTTTACACCTTTTAATACGTTTTAATACAGAATGACATTTGAAGTAATTACAAAGGATGATTTAAAGACTCTTAAACAGGAAATCATCACAGAACTTAAGACAATTTTAGGAAGCCAAACAGAGCAAAAAAAGTGGTTAAAATCAGCAGACGTACGTGAGCTATTAAATATCTCACCAGGTACTTTGCAGAATTTACGAAATAACGGAACATTACCTTATACCAAAATGGGTAAAACAATGTACTATGAGTATGATGATGTAATCGGAATTTTAACCCAAAACAAGAGTGCTTAATGAAGTTACATTTTTATTTTCCAGAGAATTTAGATTTAGACAATCTAATTGATGACAACTACCCAACATTTAAGCCTTTTGTTAGAGAAAAAGCAAGATACTTACTACATCTAATTAGTGTAAAACGACTGAATAAAAAAGATTCGGTTACAGAAGAATACACCAAACTTTCATCAAAAATGATGCAGGATATGGTGCATAATTATCACGAATATTGGGATTACTTTATAAACGATTTAAAAATTGTTGAGCGCACCAAATCTTATCAAACAGACAAATACTGTAAAGGTTACAAGTTTGTTGAAGCGTATAACACATCAATAGTGAAATCACCTTTAACGCTTCAAGATAGATCCATTAGAAAAAAGCTGATAAACTACATCAACAGAATAAAATCTCAAAACAGGTCGTATACATATCTATCAAAATGGTTTGATGATAAGCTACAAATTGATGAAGAAATTTGTGTTTGGGCAATGAATGAGATATTTAACATCAAACAAGAATTTCCAGAGTTAAGAGATATTAATATTATAAACGGTAAAGAAAAAAGTCCACAAAAACAGAAAGACTTTGCTCTTGGCTCAATAGGGAGATTTAAAGAAGCATTAAATCAACCTCGTCGAGATAATAATGTACTGCGTTACCATTCTGTACTTACAAATATGAATAGCATATACAGAAATGCGGTTACCTACAATGGCGAAGAGTTGTATGCACTCGATTTAAAAAACAGCCAAGTGTTTTTGAGCACAAAACTTTTATCTACTAATTATTTAATAAGAAGCTATGGAAATGGTGCAAAAGTCGACATCATCTTTGATAATCCTATTGAAATGTATAAACGTTTAACTAATCAACCCTTTTTAGAGGTTGATAGTTTAAACTCTAAAATAACTAAATGTAATTTAAGTAAATCCTCTTACATTATGTTAGGACTTTTTAAAGATAGCCCTTTAAATATGAGGTTTCAGGAATACTTCAGATTGGCTATTAAGGGCAATTTCTACGAGAGTTTAAGAGAAAAGATACATCAGGAGTTAGGTGTGTATATTGAGTCCAGAGGAGATGTTAAGCGTAACGTATTCAAGTTTATGTTTTCAGAAGTACACTCTAAATCAAAGTTTGTAAAACTATTTGAGGCGCTCTTCCCAGAAGTATATAAAGTGTTTTATGATATAAAAGAATATGACCATACAATACTACCTCGCATACTGCAACGTATAGAAAGCAATTTATTTATAGATAGAATTGCAAAGCGTGTCTCAAAAGAATTGCCAAAAGCATCTATTCACACCATACACGACAGTATTGCATCTACTAAACAATATATTCCTGCAATAAGAAAGATTATGGAAGAAGAATTTGTAGGTGGCATAGGTGCGATTCCTGGTATTAAAGAAGAACATTGGTGTAAAGCCAATATTATTAAAGAAGTTAATGAACTAAAGCAAAAAGCATTTGCTGTAGCCTCATAATCAACAAATAGTGTTTAATATCAATACTGTATTGACTTTAAAAATATACTTGGAGAATTTCCTAATTCCTACAAAAAAGATTTATATTTTTAAGGTTCATTAAAAGCGAAGGTCAATCAAAAGAATGAATAAAACCAACACAAGAAAAGCATTAAATCCTGCATATAGAAAACACAAACCATTACGTAAAGACGTTACACATTTTACAACCCAATTAGTAGAATGTATTGAAGCTGTTAAATTAAGTGATGATAATGGAGAGCACGAAGAACATACAAAACAGCATTATATTAATTTCTTCAAATCAACATTTTATAAAGGAAACTATGTAAACACAAAAGAGCGTATCGATTTAGCAATCTATACAGATGCTACCGCTAATTCTGATGTTGGTGTTATTATTGAGGCAAAAAAGCCAAGTAATAAATCCGAATTTCTAACAGAGACTAATTTAAATCGTAAGGCATTACAAGAATTATTATTGTATTATTTACGTGAGCGTTTAGATAATGAGAATAATAATATAAAACATTTAATAGCTACTAATGGTTATGAGTGGTATCTATTTAAAGCAGAAGATTTCTACAATTTCTTTTACAAGAACAAAGCGTTACTAAAAGAATATAAAGCCTTTCGAGATGGTTTAAAAGACACCTCAAAAAATGAATTGTTTTATAATGAAATTGCAAAAAAATATATTGCAGAAGTTGAACAAGAATTACCATTTGTTCATTTAGATTTTACCAAAACCAATTTTAATAAATTAAGTGATGCGCATTTAAATACACTCTTTAAGATTTTTTCTGATGTGCATATGTTAGGTCACGCTTTTGGAAACGATAGCAACCAACTAAATAAAGCCTTTTATAATGAGCTACTTCACATTATTGGTTTAGAAGAAATAAAAGTAAAAGGTAAAAAATTGATTAGTCGTAAATCTCAAAAAAGCAGAGACTATGCCTCACTTTTAGAAAACACCATAGTAATACTTGAAGATAGAGATTACCTCTCGCAAATTAAAAGCATAGAAAACGGAGAAGATAAAGCCTTTAACGCTGGTTTAGAGTTGTGTTTAACTTGGGTGAACAGAATTTTGTTTTTAAAGCTATTAGAGTCTCAATTATTGTCATATCATAACAAAGACCCTAAATATAGATTTCTTAATGCATCATTTATAACTGACTACGATGAGTTAAACGATTTGTTTTTTTCCGCTTTAGCTAAAAAAGAAAACGAAAGACATCCTAAATACAAAGAAAAGTATAAAGATGTACCGTATTTAAACAGTTCTTTATTTGAGCGCAATACTTTAGAGAATGAAGCTTTTGAAATATCTGCGCTAAACAATGACGAAATTACCCTCTACAATAGTACCGTTTTAAAAGATGCTAATGGTAAACGATTAAAAGGAAAACTATCTACATTAGATTACCTATTTCAGTTTTTAGATGCCTATGATTTTGCTACAGATGGAAAAGAAGGTATTGAAGATGAGCAAGAAACAAAATCGTTAATTAATGCTTCTGTATTAGGCTTAATTTTTGAGAAAATTAATGGCTATAAAGAAGGCTCATTTTACACACCTGCATACATTACAATGTATATGTGCAAAGAGACTTTAAGACGTGCTGTAGTTCAAAAATTTAATGAACAAGAAAACGACCAAATAGAAACTTTTGAAGACCTACAAAGTTACTGCAACAAGTATTTTAAAATAGATGATTTAAAGCGTTTTAATACCATAGCAGACAGTTTACGTATATGCGACCCAGCAGTAGGTTCTGGTCACTTTTTAGTAAGTGCTTTAAACGAGCTTATTGTAATTAAAAACGAATTAGGCATTTTAGTAGATGCTAAAGGCTTACCATTACGTTGCGATATAGAAATTGTAAATGACGAACTCTATGTTATAGATGATAAAGGCGCATTGTTTGAGTATAATCCCAACGACAAAGAAAGCGTACGCATACAGCACACCTTATTTCATCAAAAACAAACCTTAATAGAGAGTTGCTTATTTGGTGTAGATATTAACCCAAATTCTGTTAAAATATGTCGTTTACGTTTATGGATAGAGCTATTAAAAAATGCCTATTATACTAAAGAAAATACGCTACATACCTTACCGAATATAGATATTAATATTAAATGTGGTAACTCGCTAATAAGCCGTTTTAATTTAGATGATGATTTAAAAGGTGCATTTAGAAATAAAAAGAACCCAAAACTGAAATATACGTTTACAGATTATAAAAATGCAGTTGCAGGTTATAAGGAAGCAAATAGCAAAGAACGTAAACGTGAAGTATTAGAAATAATAGAAGAGGTTAAGGATAACTTTAAAAGTACTTTGGATAATAAGTTTATTAAGAATTTTGAAGATGCGCAATATCAATATAACCTTAAAAACGACCAGATAAATAATCTGAAACAATTTGGTGAAAAAATATCTAAAGCAGAAAAAGACCGTTTAAAAAGTCTTAAAAAAGAGGTAGAAGATGCATATTTAGAAAAAGAAGAGATAGTAAATAATGTTATTTATAGGAATGCCTTTGAGTGGCGTTTTGAATTTCCAGAAGTTCTGGCAGAAGATGGCAGTTTTATAGGTTTTGATGCAATAATTGGAAACCCACCTTATGGTGTAAAGTTAGAAGAAAAAGAAATAAATTATTATCGTGAAACTTATAAATACATAGTTGGTCACGCTGAAATATATTATCTATTTACTGAATTAGCTTTAGAAGGTATTTTAAACAGTAAAAGAGAACTAACTTACATAATTCCAAATGCTTGGTTCTCTAATAAATATGCAAGAGAGTATAGAAAATCCCTTTTAGAAAATCATAAAATTATAAACTTGTTAAACCTTAATAATAAAAATGTATTTGAAGAAGCATCAGTAGAAACATGTATTATATCCATACAACGTACTTTGGTTGAGAATGATTATTTAGTGAAAGTAGGTACAGATGTTTTGGAAAAATTTCAATATGACTTTAAAGTTGATAAATGGAAAGGGGATAATTATTTGATTTTTTTCGCTGAAAACCCACTTATTAATAAGCTTATAGACAAAGTTAACAGCGCTAAATTTAAAATTGATAATGTTTTAGATGTATCAAATGGCATTAAACCATATCAAAAAGGGTATGGTGTAAATTTAGATGGGGATAGATTAAGTGAGACTGATGTAAAGAATAAAATTTATCATTCAAAAGAAAAGATTGACGATTCTTATAAAAAGGAAATAAAAGGGAAGCATATTAAGAATTATGTAACTCTAACAGGTGATATGTATATTAAATGGGGTAAATGGTTAATGTCACCAAAGGATATAAGGTATTTTGAAAATGATAAGATTTTAATGAGACAAATAATTGGTAAGAATTTGATTTGCTCAATAGATTATAATAATTTATATGCTGACCAATCTTTATACATATTGATTAAAAAACAAGAAACAATTGGTTCTTTGGAGTATTATTTATCAATATTGAACAGCAAGTTATATGGTTTTTATTTTCGTAATTATTTTTCAGAAGACGATGCTTTATTTCCTAAAATAAAAGTTAATGAACTAAAAAGCTTACCTATTATAGTCTTGGAAGAGAAAGAGCAGTTAATTTTCAAGGAAAAGGCTATGAATATAATAAAACTTAAAAAAGAGAGCCCAGAAGCAGACACCACTGTATTAGAAAAACAAATAGACCAAATGGTGTATGCGTTGTATGGGTTGACTGAGGAAGAAATTAAGATTGTAGAGCAATCTTAATTCACGAGTACCTATAAAAAAATAAATAATCGACGAGCTAAATCTCAATAGGTGAAAACTCTTGAGAATAACAATAGCATCAATTTAAAATAAAAATAACACCAACTAAATAAAAATTGTAGAAAAAACATCAAAATAAAACAAAGATGACTTCGCTACGCTCGTAATGACCAGTACAGCGTCACTGCGAGGCACGAAGCAGTCTCATATTAGCCCAAACAATGAAACCAGGTTTTATATACATACTAACCAATAAAAATAATACCACACTATATGTAGGCGTAACAGCTAACATTATAAACCGTATAAAGCAACACAAGGACAAAATTGATAAAAATCATTTTCGGCTAGATACAACCTAACAAAATTGGTTTATTATGAAGCTTTTCAATACATTGGTGATGCAATTGGTAGAGAAAAACAACTAAAAGCTGGTAACAGAGCAAAAAAGATAGAGCTCATTAAACGTTTAAACCCAAATTGGATAGACTTATACCCTAAGATTATCGATGAATTTTAATAAAACAATTTTACCAATTAATAAAAGATAAAGAACTAGAGAAAATAGTGTTAACTAAAGCTTAACCAATTAACCTAAAAAACACACAACAACACCTCGATACCTGGATAAAAACCTAATGTTTAAGGTGTTTAACTAGCTATACACAAATAATTTTTATGAATATTTCTAAGCTTTTTGACCTATTTAACCAAGACCCTAAAGAAGAAGAACAATCTTTAGAAGACATAGTGCCTATTCTTAAAAATAAACTAGTAAAAGCACACCAAGACAAAGAAGTTGTTATTTTTAAAATAATACGTGCAAAAAAAACAGGGTTTTTAGTTAAAGTTAAAGGTATTTATGCCTTTGTTCCTTTCTCGTTAATGGCTTGGGATTACCAATTAATGTCTTGGAAAGTAATGGAGCGCGAGTTAATTGGCTATAAATTTTTTGCCCAAATAATAGAAATAGATTTAACTAAAAATAGAATAATTCTAGATGCCAAAGTTACCGAGTTTAATGATTTTAAATTAATAGATGGGCATACCTATAAATGTATAATTTTAAGTAAACATAAAGATTATATTATTGTAGAATTAGGTCACAGATTTCAATGGAAATATGGTAGTCAGTGTTATATGGTTAGGTTAGATAGTCCAAATTATACCGAAATAGATTACAGCATACATTCCATAAGTGATGAAATTAATTTAACGTATGTAAATTCAGCCCATAATTGGAAAAAAATAAGCTTTTCAAAAAAGCAAGTAAAAACACATACGTTTAAAACAGCAAAAGAAGAAGAAAAGAATATTCAGGATAAAACCCAAGAATTAATCTCTAAAAATGAAAAATTAAAGGCCTCATTACTAAAGAAAAATGATAAATACAAAAAACTTAGAAATGATTACAAAAACCTTGTAGAACATAGAAAAGAAGAAAAACAAAAAATAATATCTCTACAAGAAAAATATAAAAAACAATCAAGCCTTATTTATTTTTTAGAAAACAAAATAGATGAATTAAATGTAAAATCAGAACGATTAAAAAGTCAATTGCAAAACGAGCTTAATTCTAATACATCTCAAAAAACTAAACAAATAGAAAAAGAGCTTTTAAATCTAGAAAATAACGTCAGCAAATTACACTTTCAAAACCAAAAACTAACTAAACAATTAGAGGACGCAAAAGATATAATATCAACCCAAGAAACCTTAATTTATTACTTAAAAAATGGAGCTAATAACGAGAATATTTAAGCAATGACTATATTAAAAAACAGAGCTGTTGAAAATATTGATAGAGAAACTGCATTAGCCAATAATCAGAATTGGAGCCTAATTTTTAAGTTAGATAAATCTATTTTAAAATTAAATTCAAAAATAAAAAACACTTCAATTTCTTTAAATTCTATTTTCCCAGAAATAAGCCAAGGTTTAATTGCTTATGACAAATATAAAGGACAGTCAGAGGCAATAATAAAAAATAGAGCATACCATACATTGGAAAAAACTAAAGAAACGCATAAAAAATGGTTGTATGGTGGTGATGTAAAGAGGTATTCTTTGAAATGGAACGGTATGGAATACATTGAGTATGATACTGGTATTGCTAATCCAAGAGACCCTAAATATTTTATAGGAAAACGTATTTTAATAAGAGAAATCACAAATCCAAGAATATATGCAAGCTTAACAGAAGAAGAATTATATAATGACCCTTCGGTATTAATCATTAAGGATAATGAAAGTTCTTTTAATATAGAAATTCTTCTTGCCATATTAAACTCAAAACTTGCAACATTCTTTCATTTCAAATCTTCACCAAAAGCATCGAAAGGAGCTTTTCCAAAAATATTAGTGTACGATATAAAAAATTTCCCTCTTCCAAAATCTATTAAAAATGATAGGTTGCTGACATTAGTGAATGAAGTTATAGAAATAAAAAACTTAAACCCAGAGGCAGATATAACTGTGTTGGATGATGAAATTGATAAAATTGTATATGAGTTGTATGGGTTAACGGAGGAAGAAATCTCAATAGTTGAGAATAGTTAAAAATAAAAAATATGGTAAATAGTATCGTAAATAATACAAAAATGTGTACTTTTGAAGTAACAGTACACACCACGCTACCCATAAGCACAGCGTCCCAGGGTGTGTCTTTTGCTTTATATACGCCTTTGTTTATGCTAAACACAACGTCTTTTTATGTTTAGTAAAACCCCTTTAAAAATTCCACAACAAATAGCACAACTTCAAAAAAGAGGGTTAGCGAATTATGTAATAATTATCGAAGAATAGTTAAAATAATCAATGTTAGAAAAAGGAGATTTTATAGTTTATATAGATGAGTCAGGAGACCACGGATTAAAAAATATTGACCCAAATTACTCCATATTTGTACTGACATTTTGTTGTTTTAATATTAAGGAATATATCGAAAAATCAGTACCAGCTTTACAGGCGTTTAAGTTTAAATATTTTGGTCACGACCAGGTTGTGTTGCACGAAACAGATATTAGAAAAAATAAAGAGCCTTTTCAGTTTTTAAGAACTAATAGGGCATTACGAGAATCCTTTCTTTCAGATTTATCAGATATTATAAAAGAAACTGCTTTTACAATTATACCTGTAGTTATTGATAAAGCTAAACTAAAAGCAAAATATACTTCACCTTATAATCCTTATCATCTTGGACTTCGTTTTGGTTTAGAAAAATTAAATGAAATACTTTTATATAATTCACAACACGATAAAGAAATCTCTCTTGTTTTTGAACAAAGAGGTGGTAACGAGGATAAAGATTTAGAACTTGAATTTTTAAGAATTTGTAGTAAAAATGAGCAGTTTGGATATAAACGAGTAAATTTCGGTAAGATGGCTTATCGTTTTTTATTAGCAAATAAAAAGTCTAATTCAAGTGGTTTACAATTAGCAGACCTTACAGCACATCCTATTGGATTAAAATATTTAAGACCTGGTCAAGAAAACAGGGCTTATGATATTATAGCACCAAAAATATATTATCATAAGATATTCCCTTAAAAACAAATTCCCCAGTAAAGACCGAGGAAGAATGCCGACCGGGAAATGCCCAATCCAATATCGTTTGATAGTACAAAGATACAAAATTAAAATAAATGACAAATAAATGCACCAACTCACCAAAACAGATTTTAAGTATTATTTAGATTGTCCAGAATCTATATGGTTATTAAAAAATAAACCACAGGTATATCCTAAAGGTGAGTTTTCATTATTTGCAGAGAAATTAATTAATGAGGGTTATGAAGTAGAAGCCTATGCAAAACAATTATTTACAAATGGTTTAGACTTACCAGAATATGGCAGTCCTAAAGAAACTCAAAACGCATTAACAGATGCGCATAATGTTTACTTTCAGCCATCATTTAGTACTACAA
>NZ_JABDQL010000134.1 GCF_013042245.1 Winogradskyella sp.
AACTGTTAAGTACAAAAGAGTATTGCATTAAAGCATGTGTATGAAAATTTTACCTAAAAGGGATTCTTAGCAGTTTAATCTAAAATGTTGAAAACATGAACTTTAAACATAATTTATTCGTATGAAAGATAAAGCTACAATGACACTGAAAGCATAGAATATCCTTAACCAGAATACTAATGCAAGACGAATTGTAGAGGTAGATTACATACAAGATTCGCAGAGTACAGTATTACAACAGTATTTTATGCTGAGTTTTAGTTGGAAGTTTAATAGCTTAGGAAGAAAAGGAAAAACAAATTCTAACACTTTCTTTATTTTAGGTTAGGATTTTACCATCCACCAGAAGCACCGCCACCGCCAAATCCACCACCACCAAATCCACCACCAAATCCGCCGCTACTAGAGCTTCCTCCTCCGAAACCTCCAAAGCCTCCAGACGATGAGCTGCTACGACGGTAACTGCCACGTCCCATGTTGCTGAGTATAATAGCTTCTAATAGACTGTCGCTACCAGAACGATTACCGCCACCTTTGCCACCACCTTTATGTTTGGATATAGCAATAATAAAGATGATAAATACGAAGAACATCAAAAGAAAAACCAGAAAAACAGGTGCACCATTGCCCGAAGATTTCCTTGTGCCTTGATATTCTCCATTTAAAACTTCAAAAATAGCATCGGCACCTCGGTTGAGTCCGCCGTAATAATCATTACGTTTAAAATATGGAATTATATCTCTGTCAATAATACGTTTACTAAGAGCATCGGTGAGTAGATGTTCAACACCATAGCCCGTATTTATGCCTATTTTTCTATCGTTTTTTGCTAATAGAATAAGTATACCATTATCTTTTTCTTTACTACCACCAATACCCCATTTTTGTCCCCATTGTGCACCTAGATATTGTATGTTTTCACCTTCGGTTGACGGTATTGTAACAATAACAATTTGGGTAGAGGTTGTATCAGAATAACGAATTAATTTCTGCTCAAGATTACTTTTTTGTAAGGGTGAAAATAAATTGACATAGTCATAGACACTCGTCTGAAATTTTGGTACTTCAGGAATAGTATATTGCGCCTCTACATTATGAAAATAAGTAAAACTTAAAAGCAGGATTAAACCCTTTAAAATAGTTATAAGACTTGACTGAATATTGTCTACTGTATACTGCCCACTCATACTCATCCTTTAGAAATTGTGTTATCCAATTCATTAGCGTTGCCGTGATACCATGGAAAATGATTAGATAGTTCCTGACCTGCTTTTTTTACACCTTCAATTAAACCTTCTGCAAAATTTCCTCTTTTAAAATGATGAGCAATGAGGTCACGAGTAGCATTCCAGAAATTATTATCAATAGCCTCATTGATGCCCTTATCGCCATAGATTACAAATGTTTTTTTGTCTACAGCCACATAAATTAAAACACCATTTTGTTCTTTAGTGTTGTCCATTTTTAAATAATGAAAGACTTCCATAGCGTGCTCATATACATCGCCTTTACAGTTTTGCTCAATATGTACTCGTATTTCTCCCGAAGTATCTTTTTCGGCGTTACGTATAGCATCTACAACGGCTTCTTCTTCTGTGGCAGTTAAAAATTTTTCTATGTTGGACATTTGTGTTTAGATTTTAGAAATCAAACTCTACGTCAGGAGCATTTTCACTTCCTACATCTGCTTTGTAATACCCTTTTACGTCAAAGCCTAATAGACCAGCAATGAATTTAGTTGGCATTTTACGTACATAATCATTATAGGGTTTTACAGCTTCGTTGAATCGGTCTCTAGAAACATTGATTCTGTTTTCTGTGCCCTCAAGTTGGCTTTGTAATTCTAAAAAATTCTGATTTGCTTTCAATTCAGGATAGCGTTCTACAGTTACTAACAAGCTTTTTAAAGCTCCGGAAAGACCACCTTGTACTTTATTAAATTGAGCTAATTGTTCAGGTGTAATATTACTTGGATCAATTGATATTGATGTTGCTTTAGCTCTTGCATTAATTACAGCTTCAAGCGTACCTTTTTCAAAATCAGCTGCACCTTGAACTGTTTTTACTAAGTTGCCTATAAGGTCATTACGTCTTTGGTAACTGCTTTCTACGTTAGCCCAAGATTTTGTTACTGTTTCCTCTAAGCCTACAGCTTTATTATTTACGTTCATTCCCCAAATGGCAATAAGAATGATAACGGCTATTGGTACAATCCACTTTTTCATATTGATTAGTTTTAAAGTTGTGTTTTAATTTTTATAAGTTTTGCTTTAATGCCTTCGAGTTTTGCAATAATTTCAAAGTTATTTAAAGCATCTTGTTTTTCTTCTTTGATATGAGTCTTTGCACCTTCTAAAGTAAAACCACGTTCTTTTACTAAGTGGTAGATAAACTTAAGATGCTTAATATCTTCTGGTGTAAACTTTCTATTACCCTTTGCATTCTTTTTTGGTTTTAAAACGTCAAATTCTTTTTCCCAAAAACGAATTAAAGATGTGTTTACACCAAATGCCTTTGCGACTTCGCCAATTCCGTAATAACGTTTTTCTGTTAAATTGATGTGCATGGGCTAATCTAAAGATTGATTTTCTAAGGATGCTTTTTGTAAAAGGTCGTTAAACTCCTCAGCAGATAGGTTGCCGTAATAGAAGTTTATAGGATTAATGCGCTTACCATCTTTAAAAATTTCGTAATGCAAGTGCGGCGCTTCAGAACGTCCTGTGCTGCCAACAAAACCAATAAGGTCACCACGCTTAATACGTTGATTAATACGGATATTATATTTGTATAAATGGGCATAAAGCGATACGTAACCATAACCATGGTCTATACGAATATGGTTACCGTAACCCGATGAGCTATTATCAGCACGTTTTACAACACCATCTCCTGAAGCATAAATAGGTGTGCCTCTGGGTGCTGTAAAATCCATACCGTAATGAAACTTACGTACCTTGGTAAAAGGATCAGTTCTATAACCATAACCCGATGCCATACGTGTTAAATTTTCATTATTAACAGGTTGAATGGCAGGAATTGCTTCCAAAAATTTCTCTTTATCCTCGGCTAGGATAGTAATTTCATCAAGCGATTTAGATTGCACTACGATAGCCTTTTCAAGAATATCGAGTCGTTTATTACTTTCTTTTATAAGTGTTGAATTGTCAAAGCCTTCAAATTTTCTATAGCGATTGACACCTCCAAAACCAGCGCGACGTTGTTCTTCGGGGATTGTGTTGGCTTCAAAATACAAACGATAAATGGCATTGTCGCGTTCTTCAATATTCTCTAAAACCGCAATGGCATCATCCATACGCTTGTTTAGCAAATCATACTGCAGCTCCATGTTCTCCAATTCTCGAGACAATTCTCTCTCTTTTGGAGATTCAAAGAAATAAGTACCAATAACAACAAAGAAAAAGCCAAATAATGCTGAAGCCAGTAAAAACAACCCCACATACTTGAATGTTGTACGCTTTTTACGTCTTATTTTCCGATACGATAAGGTTTCAGAATCGTAATAGTATTTTACTTTAGCCATATCTTAAAATGTTCTATTTTTGTGCCGAACTAGAGCAATATACAAATATAACAATACTTTCGTATTTAGGATGAGTTTGAAGATGCGGTATAACCTAAAAAAGTGAGTAGATTTTAGTAAAATAGTTAAGAATGAAGTCTCAAGATATCCGAAATACGTTCCTAGATTTTTTTAAAAAGAAAGAGCATCTCATCGTTCCTTCTGCGCCAATGGTTGTAAAGAATGACCCAACCTTAATGTTTGTCAATTCTGGAATGGCACCTTTTAAAGAATATTTTCTTGGAAATTCTAAGCCTAAGAAAAATCGTATTTCAGATTCGCAAAAATGCCTTCGTGTATCAGGTAAGCATAATGATTTAGAGGAAGTTGGTTACGACACCTATCACCATACCTTATTTGAAATGTTGGGTAATTGGAGTTTTGGTGATTACTTTAAAAAAGAAGCCATTGCTTGGGCTTGGGAGCTATTGACCGAAGTTTATGGTATTGATAAAGATATACTTTATGTCACCATTTTTGAAGGTAGTGATGATGCTGATAATCTAAAAATGGATACGGAAGCTTATGATATATGGAAGCAATATATTTCTGAGAACCGAATCTTAAAAGGCAACAAAAAAGATAACTTTTGGGAAATGGGTGATCAAGGACCTTGTGGACCTTGTAGTGAAATTCATGTCGATATTCGTTCGGCTGAAGAAAAAGCAAAAGTTGACGGAAAGTCTTTGGTAAATATGGACCATCCAGAAGTCGTAGAAATCTGGAATTTAGTCTTTATGCAATACAACCGAAAGGCAAGTGGCGAACTTGAAATTTTACCAAATAAGCATATAGATACAGGAATGGGCTTTGAGCGTTTATGTATGGTATTACAAGGCGTTCAGTCTAACTATGATACGGATGTATTTACACCAATTATTCGTGAGATAGAAACGATTACTAACTCAGCTTATGGAAAAGATAGTAAAGTAGATGTTGCTATCCGTGTGATTTCTGACCACGTTAGGGCTGTGGCATTCTCTATTGCAGATGGACAATTACCAAGTAACACAGGTGCTGGTTATGTGATACGTCGAATTTTACGTCGTGCTATTAGATATGGATTTACATTTTTAAATCAGAAAGAACCTTTTATCTACAAGCTAACAGAGACCTTGAGTCATCAAATGGGAGAAGCCTTCCCGGAATTGAAATCTCAAGAACGTTTAATTGAAAACGTCATTAAAGAAGAAGAAAATTCATTCTTACGAACTCTTGACCAAGGCTTGTTGCTACTAGACCGAGTAATTGCAAATACAACTGATAAAACCATAGATGGTGCAAAAGCTTTTGAGCTTTACGACACGTATGGTTTTCCTTTAGATTTAACGCAGTTAATTGCTCGTGAAAAAGGATATACCATAAATGAAGAAGGCTTTAATGCCGAAATGAAAAAGCAAAAAGACCGTTCTCGAGCAGCTTCTGCTTCGGAAACTTCGGATTGGATCATTGTAAAAGAAGACGATACAGAAGAATTTATTGGTTACGATACTTTGCAAGCAGATGTTAAGCTTACACGATACCGAAAAGTTGTTTCTAATAAAGATGGTGAGCATTACCAACTAGTGTTTAACATGACGCCATTTTATCCCGAAGGAGGTGGACAAGTAGGTGATAAGGGTTTTATAGAAGTATCTAATGGAGATGTGATTTACATAACAGACACCAAGAAAGAAAACAATGTTATTATTCACATTGCTAAAAATTTACCAACCGATGTTACTGAAACATTTAAAGCGGTTGTTAGTGAAGAACATAGACGTTTGTCGGCTAGTAACCATACAGCAACACACTTGTTACATCAGGCATTAAGAACAATCTTAGGAACACATGTAGAGCAAAAAGGCTCTTTGGTTAAGCCTAACGGATTACGTTTCGATTTTTCTCATTTCTCAAAAGTAGATACTGACCAATTGCAAGAGATTGAAGATTTTGTCAATGCGAGAATTAGAGAAAATTTAGCCTTAGAAGAGCAACGGAATATTTCAATGCAAAAAGCATTAGACGAAGGCGCAATTGCCTTGTTTGGAGAAAAATATGGTGATAATGTTCGCGCTATACGTTTTGGTCAGTCTATGGAATTATGTGGCGGAACACACGTCAAACAAACGGGAGATATTTGGTATTTCAAAATAAAGTCTGAAAGTGCTATTGCCGCCGGAATTCGTAGAATTGAAGCTATTACTAATGTAGCTGTAGGTGATTATTTTGAAGCCGTAGAGAAACAGTTTGAAGACATAAAAGCTGCTCTTAAAAATGCAAATGAACCAGTAAAAGCAGTTCAAAATCTTCGAGATGAAAATACCGAGTTAAAAAAGCAGATTGAGGCATTACTAAAAGACAAAGCTAAAAACCTTAAAGGTGAACTTAAAAATGAAATTACCGACGTTAATGGTGTTCAGTTTTTAGCAAAGAAAGTAGATTTAGATGCCAGTGGTATTAAAGATTTGTGTTTCGATTTAGCAAGTCAATATGATAATTTATTCCTATTATTTGGAAGTGAAAATAATGGTAAAGCTATCTTGTCTTGTTATATTTCTAAAGAATTAGTAGTCAATAAAGATTTAAATGCAGGAACAATTGTTAGAGAATTGGGGAAGTACATCCAAGGCGGTGGTGGCGGACAGCCATTCTTTGCAACTGCTGGTGGTAAGAATCCTTCTGGAATAGAGGCTGCACTTGATGCTGCGAAAGGATATTTATCAGTGTAAATGAATCTTCAAACTAAAATACCTCTTCAGCGCCAACGTTTTAATCAAATCGATTATAACTCTAAGGTATTGTTGTTAGGGTCTTGTTTTTCTGAAAATATTGGAAATAAATTCAATTATTTTAAGTTTCAAACACTTCGGAATCCTTTTGGTATTTTATTTCAACCTTTAGCTATAGAGCATTTAATTACCAATGCTGTAAACAAAAAAGAATATTCAACTGAGGATATTTTTTTACACAATGAACACTATCATTGTTTTGATGCACATTCAAAATTGAGTCATTCTAACGCGGACGAATTATTAAGTCGGATTAACAAAAGTATTAAACAAACACATCGGTTTTTAAAGGAAGCGTCTCACATTATCATTACCTTAGGTACTGCTTGGGCGTATCGGTATATAGAAACCGATAGTTTTGTTGCCAATTGCCATAAAATACTGCAAAAGAAATTTTTAAAAGAACTGCTTTCTGTTGAAGAGGTTGCCCAATCTTTAGAAGCTATTGTTAGTTTGGTGAAATCTTTAAATCCTGATGTCAACTTCATTTTTACAGTGTCGCCAGTGCGACATATAAAAGATGGCTTTGTTGAGAACACTCAGAGTAAATCGCATTTAATTTCTGCGATTCATGAGTTTTTAGGATCTCAATCCGAGTCAAATCATAGCTATTTTCCGTCTTTCGAAATCGTTATGGACGAACTTCGAGACTACCGTTTTTATAATGAAGATATGCTCCATCCCAATCAGACAGCTATAAATTACATTTGGGAAAAATTTGTATCGGTTTGGATAAATTCAGAAGCACAAAATGTTATGGAAGAGGTCGAGAATATACAAAAAGGATTGGCACATAAACCTTTTAATCCTAACTCCGAGACACATCAAAAATTTATACAAAATTTAGTGACTAAATCATCTAATTTGAATGCAAAAGTTGGAAGACTGATTTTTGAGTAAATTTTTATAAATTCAATTATAAATTCTGAAGACAATTATACTATTTCTTATATGATAATACTGTAATATCTTGTATATTTATGAATGCTAAAAAAGATAAATATTACAGTTTTAGAGAGTGAAAAAGAGCTTCGTTCGCTCTTAAGAAAAGCGACCACAGACCGCGATCGCGATCGTTTAAAAGCCTTGTCATTACTTAAACAAGGAAGGTTTAATATCAAAGTTATAAATTCAGTTGTAAATGATTGTATCGACTGTTAAACGAAATTCGCCAAAACAAACCACAATTCTTATACATATAAATACGTAATTTTTAGATCTTCTATTTTACAAAATTTGGCCAGCGTTTCATGTAAGTCACAAATTTGTAACTCAAGCCTTCGCTGAGTAAATAGTCAGTAGTTACGGGGAGTTTGGTAGGTTCAAAATTTGGGTCGGCAATTACTTTTTTAGGGAAGTCGTGGTGTAAAATAGCAGAGCGACCTATAGAAACAAAATCTACGCCGGCGTTTAAAATGTCAGATACGTCCTTGGCGGTATTAATTTTACCAGCTACTGTCCATTTCACATCTTTATAGTCCAACTCGGCAAAATGTTTGAGTAGACTTTTATTTTGGTGCTGCTCTTCTTCGGGTTGCTTAAATACATCCCAAAGTGAGATATCTAAAAAGTCTATATCGTGTTGGTTAATTAATTGCTTACAAACGGTTTTTACTTCACTCAATTGCATACCAAAACGTTCAGGCGATAAACGTACGCCTAATAAAAAGTCTTTACCACAGTTAGTTCTAACGCCATCTATAATTTCAAACAATAAGCGTGCACGGTTTTCGAGACAGCCACCATATTGGTCATCTCTCTTATTAATATCTGCGCTCAAAAATTGGGTTAAAATATAACCATGAGCACCGTGGACTTCCACACCATCATAACCACTTTTTTGTGCGCGTACTGCTGCGGTAATAAAGTCGTCTCGTAATCGGTAAACTTCTTCTAAAGACAAACCACGTGCATTATGTTTTTCAATAGGTGACGGGCAAACGGGTTGTTCGCCAATTAAATCTTGAGGTGTGCGCATACCGGCGTGGTGCAATTGTATAACCGCTAAACTATCGTGTGCTTTAATGCCATTTACTAAACGTTGGTGACCTTCAATCTGTGCATCGTCATAAATTCCCAATTGTCCTGAGAAACCTTTACCTATAAATTGTACATGAGCCGCACAGGTCATAGAGAGTCCAAAACCACCTTTGGCGCGCATGGTGAGCCAGTGGTATTCCTCGTCAGATAGGGTTCCGTCTTCATGACTTTGGGTATTGGTCATAGGTGCTAGCATAAAACGGTTGTTCATAACTGCACCGTTTTTAAAGGTCAAAGGAGCATCTACAGTCATAAAAAATAATTTAAAGATTACTTGCCATACAAAAAGTAGTGGTTAACCAAATCTATATACTGTTGTTTGGCTTCGTCCTCAGAAATATTTTGTACTTGAAAAAGGGCGTTGGTCTTAAACGCGTTAATAATTTGCTTTTTACTGCTTGGTCTGCCGTAATCGTTTGTAGCTTTTTTGTAATACGCGTACAGACGTAGTAAAAAATCAGCAGGAAAAGGGTCAGTATGGTCGTTAACCCGTTTTACAGCTGCTTCAAATGCTATGTCTAAATCACTTTGGCTCATTTCATTTCTGCAATCACAGACTCGCCACCTTTTACTTTTTGGTTAAGCTCAACTTTAATATCTGCGTCTAAAGGTAAAAATAAATCCACGCGCGACCCAAATTTTATAAATCCAGAATCTGCACCTTGTTGTACCGTTTGGTCTACGATTGCATAATTTACAATACGTTTTGCCAAAGCACCAGCAATTTGGCGATAAAGGACTTTACCAAAGCTGCCATTTTCTACAACAACCGTTGTACGCTCGTTTTCTTCACTAGCTTTTGGATGCCACGCGACTAAATATTTTCCCGGATGGTATTTGCTATACGTCACTTTTCCGCTTGTTGGATAACGGGTAACATGCACATTTATAGGTGACATAAATACAGAAACCTGAATGCGTTTATCCTTAAAAACTTCTTTTTCAAAAACTTCTTCTATAACCACAACTTTACCATCTACTGGAGATAGCGCTTGTTTTTCATTAGCGTGTGTGTGGCGTTTAGGGTTTCTAAAAAACTGAAGAATTAAAATAAAGACGGCTAAAACCGAAAGCATTAAGGTTTTTCGTAACCATTCTAATTGTACCAAATAGTCTATTGCAAATATGGTTGCAACGACTAAAACCAATGTAATGAGTATTATTTTATGACCTTCTTTATGAAACATAAGTTAAAATTCTTAAAAATAAATATATAAATGGTGCTGCAAAGATAATACTATCTAAGCGGTCTAGCAGCCCACCATGACCAGGCATTATAACACCACTGTCTTTAACTTCGGCCTGACGTTTAAATTTAGATTCTATTAAATCACCTAAAGTCCCAAAAACACTGATAATTATGGCTAAAATAAGCCAGTTTGTAAAGCCTAAGGTTTCGGTATAAGTAGCAATAAAATAACTAGACACACAAGCAAAGAATAACCCCCCCAAAAATCCCTCTACTGTTTTCTTTGGCGATACACTTGGGAAAAGTTTTTGGCGCCCAAAATTCTTTCCTGTTAAATAGGCAAAACTATCGTTGACCCAAACCAAAATAAAACTACCTAATAATAAGAGTGGTGTAAATGTGTTTGAATAATTAGCAATGAGTAATATAAAAATAAAGCCACTTGCTAGGTAGAATGTCGTAGCGATATAGCGTTTCGATCCAAATAAAGGAATCTTTTTTTCGGCAAATAAATCCTTGATTAAAAAGAGATTAACAAAAATGGTAATGACCAATAAAATCTGAATAGCTTCATTAGTACCTGTTGCAGAATGATGAATGCGACACCAATACCAAATACCAAAATATAGTATGGAGAAAATAATAGCAGGAACTATAAGTGATTTGAGTTTAATGAGTTTTTTGAATTCTGCTAAAGCAATCAATCCAAATACGAATAAGACCATGAGTAGTGCATTACTCCAATACATTGAAACAACAAGAATTGCAGCGTAGAGGATACCAGAAACGGTTCGGGTTAAAAATTCCTTCATTTATAAGTCTTCTAATAGCAATAGGTATAGGTTCTTAGCGCTACTTCCATATGTAAGGAAGTCTTTGTTTTCAATAGTTTTGAAGTGCTTAATTTTAGTAATATTTGTTGGTATTTTTGGGCGATTCTTGTTTTTGATGCCTTTAAGGCCTTCGCCTATATTTTCTACCAACTGACTTGTAGTGGTATAAACCACAAAGTTTGAAGGCAATTCCTTTAATTTTTTCTCTGCAATTTGATTAGATGAAATTAATAAAGAGCCATCGTCTGATATTAAATGCTCGCAAGTCGTTAAAAAATAAGCACTTTCTGATGTGTTTTTGGTGTCTTGGAGTTCAAAACCTTTAAATAAATCTTTCAATCTATCATCTAATAGAAAGACTTTTTTATCGCTCCAGTCATTTTCTTTAATGATATTTTCTAGACTATTGTATACCTCTTCTATGTTTTCGCAATAGAGAAATTTTCCACCGTTGGCTTTAAAGTTTATGGTAAAACGCTCATCTACAGGAAGTTTGGTATCTGGCATGTATTTGCTACGCTCATCATTAGGAACTTTTTCTTCGGAACGCTCAGATTTTCCCCCAAAGATTTTTCTAAATAAGCTCATTAGCAACTACTATTAATACACGTCTTTTTGAATTATTCCAAATATAAAAAAACTTAAACTAACTCTGAATTAATTTAAGTTTTTTCGTCAAATGGAAAGCTTTTTACTCTTCTTCTTCGGAGGTTATTTCGTCTTTTTCAAAAGGACGTTTTCCGAATATTTTTTCTAGATTGTCTTTAAAGATAACTTCCTTGTCTAAAAGGACTTCGGCAAGCTGCGTTAATTTGTCTTTATTTTCTTCTAAAATTTTGATGGCACGTTGGTATTGTTCTTCAATGATTTCAGAAATTTCTTTATCAATCAATACCGCAGTTTCTTCACTATAAGGTTTAGAGAAATTATAATCTTGTTGTCCTGAAGAATCATAATAGGTTAGATTTCCAATTTTATCACTCAAACCATAAATAGTTACCATGGCACGTGCTTGTTTCGTTACTTTTTCTAAGTCACTTAATGCTCCAGTTGATATCTTATTGAAAATTACTTTTTCCGCAGCACGTCCACCCATAGTTGCACACATTTCGTCCAACATTTGCTCAGGACGAACGATTAAACGTTCCTCAGGTAAGTACCAAGCCGCGCCGAGAGAACGCCCTCTAGGAACGATGGTTACCTTTACTAAAGGTGCTGCATGCTCTAGCATCCAACTTGTAACAGCATGACCTGCTTCGTGGAAGGCAATGGCACGTTTTTCTTCTTTAGTAACGATTTTGTTTTTCTTTTCTAATCCACCAATAATTCTATCAACAGCATCTAAAAAATCTTGTTTTCCTACAGCTTTTTTACCATTTCTTGCAGCAATAAGAGCCGCTTCATTACAAACATTGGCAATATCTGCTCCAGAGAATCCTGGGGTTTGCTTAGATAAGAAATCGATGTCTAAATCTTCTTCTTTCTTCAGTGGTCGTAAGTGTACTTCAAAGATTTCTTTGCGCTCACGTACATCTGGTAAGTCTACATAAATCTGACGGTCAAAACGTCCAGCACGCATCAATGCGCTATCTAATACATCTGCACGGTTAGTGGCAGCTAATACTATAACATTGGTGTTTGTGCCAAAGCCATCCATCTCTGTCAATAGCTGGTTTAATGTGTTTTCGCGTTCGTCATTAGAACCCGAAAAATTACTTTTCCCTCTAGCACGACCAATGGCATCAATTTCATCTATAAATATAATTGAAGGTGATTTTTCTTTGGCCTGCTTAAACAAGTCTCTTACACGAGATGCACCTACACCGACAAACATCTCCACAAAATCTGAACCTGATAAGGAAAAGAACGGTACCTTTGCTTCACCTGCAACGGCTTTTGCTAATAAAGTTTTACCTGTTCCTGGAGGTCCTACGAGTAAGGCGCCTTTAGGTATTTTACCACCAAGCGATGTATATTTTTCAGGAAACTTTAGAAAGTCTACAATTTCTTGTACTTCTTCTTTAGCACCTTCTAGTCCAGCAACATCTTTAAAAGTTGTCTTGGTGTCTATTTTTTCGTCAAATAATTTGGCTTTTGATTTTCCTATATTAAAAATCTGACCTCCAGCGCCACCACCGCCACCAGAAGACATACGTCTCATAATAAAAATCCAAACTCCAATAATGAGGATAAACGGTAATAATGAAATCAAAAAGTCGCCAAAGGCGTTACTTTCAGTAACAAAGGCTACAGGAATATTTATATTATTGTTCTGCTTTATTTTTTCAATTTCTTCTTGAAATAATTTTAGATCTCCAAACTCAAAACGGTAGTTTGCCATATCTGCACCTGCCATAAATCCTTTAGGAATGGATTTTCTATGGACTTCTTGTTGCTCAGCTTCTTTAGTTAAAAAAACACGAGCTTCTCTTCTGTTTATGATTTCAACTTTTTCTACATCACCATTTCTTAAATAAGTAAAGAAATCTGTAGGTGTTGTTTTTGCGCCACCTTGGCCACCAAAAGTACCTCCAAATAATTGAATGCCTAAAAATACGGCGATGATAATCCCGTAAATCCAATAAGGGCTTAATTTAGGTTTTTTGTTTGAGTTTTTATTTTCTTTTGCCATTCTTAGCTTTTCTTTTTTTTAAATGCTTGTTTCTATTTGTGTTGTTTTTGCATCACCCCACAAACTCTCAATATCGTAATACTCTCTAATATGCTTTTGGAAAACGTGTACAACAACGTTAACATAATCCATTAAAACCCACTCGGCATTATCTGCACCTTCTATATGCCAAGGCTTGTCTTTAGTGGCTTTGCTGACTTGTTTTAGTATGGAATTAACTATGGCGTTAACTTGTGTGTTTGATGTACCTTCGCAAATGATAAAGTAATCACAAACTGTATTTTCTATCTCCCGTAAATCTAAAAGTGTAATCTCTTTTCCTTTAACTTCCTCGATCCCGCTTATTATTGTAGTAATGAGTTGGTCGGGATTGCTATTTCTTTCCGTCATTAAAATGTTTTAAATTTATGCAAAGTTATTGTTTTTTTTACTTTCATACGCTTCAAATACTCATAAGAAATCTATAAAAATAACCTGCAATATATGTATATAATCAAACTTGATGCCATTGACTCTACTAATAGTTACCTTAAGGAGCTAAGTGTTAATAAGACCCCAAAAGACTATACGGTGGTCATTACAGAATCACAGACCAACGGGCGCGGGCAGATGGGAACGCAATGGTATACAGAAAGTGCTAAAAACCTTACGTTTAGTGTGTTTAAAGATGTTTCTTTCTTAAAAGTGCAGCAACAATTTTATATAAGTATGGTAATAGCTTTGGCTATTACTAAGGCTTTAAATGAATTGCGAGTACCAAAAATAAAAATAAAATGGCCTAACGACATTTTGTCAGAGAATAAAAAGATTGCAGGAATACTGATAGAAAATGGCATAAAAAATAATAATCTCGAAGGCTCTATAATAGGAATTGGTCTTAACGTTAACCAGAAGTTTTTTGATAACCTTCCTCATGCATCATCTCTACATTTAATTACAGGAATTTTACATAGTAAAGATGAAGTGTTTCATCGTATTTTGAAGTATTTAAAATTGTATTTTGAACGGTTACAATCAGGTGATTTTTCTAATTTGAAGCAAGATTACGAAGCGCAACTCTTTCGCATAAAAAAGCCATCAACTTTTAAAACTTCAACTGATCAGGTTTTTTCTGGATTTATTGAAGGTGTAACAGATGATGGTAAATTAAAATTACTTTTAGAAGACGATATTCTTAAAACATTCGACCTAAAAGAAGTGCAGTTGTTATATTAAACTGCTGCTGGCATATTTGTAGATAGCGTTTCTAAAAATTTATTAATAGGTCCTTTAATCATCATCGCCATCATGGCATTAAATTCGCCTTGAAAGTATAAAGTTACGTCGCTTTTAGTAGCTTCGACTTCATTAATATCAGCAGTTAAGGTAAAATCTAATTTTCCGCCTGCAGCACCCAAAACGATTTTACTGTGTGGCGTAGCTTCTCTTTTTTTAAGTACAATTTCAGGCATGCCTTTTAGAGCGAATAAAAATTTATCTGTATCTAAGACTTCAAATTTACTGATGTTTTCAGGCATCAATTTTTCGAAATTTTTGACATCTGAAAGAAAGTTAAAGGTATCTTCAGCTGATTTATCAAGGGTAACTTTAGGTGATTCTAAATTCATTTTTTAAGTGTTAAGTTATTAATTATAGAGTTAAGCGGTCGTCAACATTATTAGACAAACACTTACGATACAACTCCATATCAATTAGCGTTCCATTCGCTTGGATTGGCATTCCAAAGCGCTAAAATATCTTGTTGAGCTTGGGTAATATATCTGGTTTCTAAGGCCTGTTCGAGGAGATTTTCATAGTTTCCAAGTGTGTGTAATTCTACATCGGCCTTATCAAAATTTTTGTCAGCAATATCAAATCCGTAAGTGAAAATAGCAACCATACCTTTAATGTTTAGTTCTGCTTCTTTGAGTGCTTTTACGGCATTAAGGCTACTTTTTCCCGTGCTAATTAAATCTTCAACGACAACTACGGTCTGACCTTTTTCTATATAGCCTTCAATTTGGTTTTGTCGACCGTGCTTTTTAGCTTCTGGTCTAACGTAAACGAAAGGAAGGTTAAGATATTCTGCAACAAGAGCGCCTATGCCTATGGCGCCAGTAGCTACTCCTGCAATGACATCTGGTTTGCCATAGAGCTCTTCAATTTGGCGGGCCATAGTTTCCCTAACGTAATTCCGTATTGGTGGATAGGATAACACAATTCGGTTATCGCAATAGATTGGTGATTTCCATCCAGAAGCCCAAGTAAATGGGTCATTGGGTTGAAGTTTAATGGCTTTAATTTGCAGTAATAAATCTGCAGTCTTTTTGGCGATATCTTTGTTAAAAATCATGATACAAAATTAATGAATTTTAGACATGGTAAAATTTTAAATTAAAGTATTTGAGTTAGTCATTTAATTTCCGTACATTTAAGTCAATAAAATTAGGATAATGGAACAATTTGAAGGACAAGATATACTAAACTTTATAAAAGAATTTCCAAATGATGAGGCTTGCAAAGTCTAT
>NZ_JABDQL010000135.1 GCF_013042245.1 Winogradskyella sp.
AATAGACTTTGCAAGCCTCATCATTTGGAAATTCTTTTATAAAGTTTAGTATATCTTGTCCTTCAAATTGTTCCATTATCCTAATTTTATTGACTTAAATGTACGGAAATTAAATGACTAACTCAAAAAACTTTATTGTATGTACGCTAACTATCATAAGCTAAAAACAAACCTTATTTTCTGTATTTTCGAGCGACAGTCGAGAAATATAAGTCGCATTATCAAAACTATAAAAATAATAAATATCTTAACTGGTTTTTTAAATGCTGGTAATGTAATTGAGACTCTATAGATTGTTGTCTTAACTGTATTTTTTTCATTTTTAGAATATTCAATTAAGTAAGTTGTCTGTACTGAACCTATTATCATATAGATAAATGGCACTCTGGCAATTAAATAAGACATGAAATTTTGAATATTCATTGCGTCTTCTGACCTCTGAACTTTTAGTTACCTAAAGTATCAGTCCCCAAGTATTTATCATCCTTATTATAATACCAAGCACGTATTTTAGGCATTTTAATACCATTTACGGTTTCTTCTTCAGATAATAGAATATATTCACCAGAACCTGGTTTTACCTTGCCATTATCGTCAGTTTTATAAAACTGGTAGATTTCCATAGCATAGGTTTCTGGGTTAAAGTAGAAGTACCAAACATCTGTGCCAACTTTTGCATCGTAAGTGGCTTTTAAAACCAAATAGTCTCTATCTTTAAAGGTTTTGCGTTCTACTTTTGGGTCTATATGAGTACCCTTGTCTTTAAGTTTCATGGGCAATCCGTACAAATAGGTATAATAATTTTTGTACATGCTAGCACGCTCGCAGGTCATATTTTTTGCCTTAGCTTCAGCACCGTTTAATTCTTTTTCATTATATAATAGTGAGCAGATATCCTTATCAACAGTATAGGTTTGTGACGTTTTATCTCTTTGTGAGGTAACACTAAAAAATTCAGCAAGCAAATTTATAGTGATATCACTAACTCGTGGACTCTGATTTGGTGTGGTCATGGTGACTTTAAAATTACCAGAAAATTCAGACCAACTACCACTAGGGTCGTGATAGTTAATAGCTTTATCGAGTAATTGTAAGGCAGAAGGATTTTGACTCAGACAAACTAGTGTAAAACAAAGCGAAAGATAGGTTAAAACAGATTTCATAAGGTTTGTGTTTTCTGCAAATTACAATTTATCAAATAAAAAAGCATCCAATGCCGAATTCTACGGGAGGATGCTTTTATTATTATAAATGGGAGATTTACAACTTACTTTGTTTCCATCAAAGCAAAAAACTTGTCTATATTAGGCATGAGTATACTACGTGTTCTACGATTTTCACGTGTGGTATTATCAACCAAGGGTTGGTAACTACAACGGCCAGAAGCAATAATTTTTTCTGGTGCTACATCATATTTGTTTTGTAACTTTCTAACAACCGAAGTTGCTCTCAATATACTCAAATCCCAGTTGTCTGTAATTTTTTTGTATTGATTGTTCTAGAATTGGTATGTCCTTCGACCATAACATCTTATCAGAAATAGCAATCATCACTACGGTTTTGTTAATATCAACAGAGATATCTTCATCTTCGTTTAAACCACTAATATTCATAGCTTTTGATAAGTTATACTCCATGGCAAAGTTGATCGAATCTTTAAGTGTTTTTGCACCAGTCAGTTTGGAAGGGTCGACATTTTGCAATGTTTGACGCATTAAGCTTTTACTATAATCTGATGCGACTGAACCATCTTCTGAAATTTGAAGTCGAGATGCATTTTCTATGCTCAATCTCTCAACATTTTCATTAAGCGATTGAATTTTAAGATTATACTCATCGACTCGTGCTTTGATTTTTGTAAACTTACCTTCTAAGTCTTCTTTTTCTACTCTTGTTTTAGTAAGCTTACCTGTAAGTTCTCCGTTTCTTTGTTCTTAAGCTGCATACTTTTTCTTTGAGACACATGCGCATAATAAAATGACTGAAACTAAAAGGAATGAAATTTTCTTCATGTTGTAGTTTTTAATCTAATTTTATATATGGCGAAAGGCCTTTTTTGGATGTTATAAAGCAATTAAAATTTTGAATTTTTTGATTTCACTTTGCATTTTAATAGCATTATAGTACTTTAATGGTATTAAGTTAATTGATTATCCTTTTTTAATCATAAATTGAAAAATTTAATGATTTCTCTGTCATTTCGAGCGTGGTCACAGAGCGTAGTCGAAGTGTAGTCGAGAAATATAAAGTATTGTTTTACAAGGTGTTTCGACCACGCTCAATGTGACAGAATGAGTTTGAAATTTTAATTATTACTCATTACGGACATTCAAATTAAGTTATCATGGAATACGGTTTTACAAACTTATTACAACTTTTAGGAGCACTCGGAGTCTTTCTTTTTGGAATGAAAGTTATGAGCGATGCTTTATTGTTATTGGCTGGAAATAAAATGCGTACCATTTTGGCTTCCATGACTTCTAATAGAGTTTATGGGATATTGACCGGATTTTTTATCACTTCAGTTATTCAGTCATCCTCCGCAACTACCCTAATGGTCGTTAGTTTTTCTAATGCAGGGTTACTAACGCTTGTAGAATCGATAGGTGTTATAATGGGTGCTAATATAGGAACAACTATTACGGCTTGGCTCATTACAATTTTAGGTTTTAAAGTAAGTATGAGCGCTATAGCTCTACCTTTAGTAGGTCTAGGTTTTGGTTTAACGTTCTTAAAGAAAGAGCGTTTTAAAAATATTGGAAATTTTGTAGTTGGTTTTGCTGTTTTATTCATTGGGCTTCAGTTCTTGAAGGAGACTATGCCAGATGTAAAGAATAATCCAGAGCTATTGGCTTTTTTGTCTAAGTATGCAGATTTAGGCTTTTTATCGGTATTACTTTTTTTATTCATCGGAACGGTTTTAACTGTAATCGTACAATCCTCTAGTGCTACTATGGCATTAACTTTAATAATGACTGCTCAAGGATGGATACCTTTTGAGTTAGCCGCGGCAATGGTCTTAGGAGAAAATGTTGGGACAACCATAACGGCAAATTTAGCGGCCATTATAGGTAATCACAAAGCGAAACAAACGGCAAGGGCGCATCTTATTTTTAATCTTATTGGTGTTGTTTGGATGCTGATTCTTTTTTATCCTTTTTTACAAATGGTAAGCAGGATATCTGTCTATTTTGGTTCGGTTTCACCCTATGTTAGCGCAATGGCTATTCCAGTTGCTATATCCATATTTCATACCACCTTTAATATTGCTAATACATTTTTATTAGTATGGTTTGTAAAGCCTATAGCTAAAATAGTGGAGCGTTTTGTTCCAGAAAAAGTAGATATTGAAACTGCTATTGACGAACCAAAATTTTTAAAAGAACAGGTTTTAAAATATCCTGAAACAGCTTTGTTAGCTTTATCTAAAGAGTCTAAAAGATTGTTTAAGAATTCCGTTTTTGAAATTGTATCTCATGCACTTCATATTCATCGTACTGATATTAAGTCTGACGAAAAAATGAAGAAAGTCATCAAAAAGTCACATGTACTTTTTGATGCTAACGTCAGGGATTTATATACGAAGCGAGTCAAAAATATCTATGGCGAAATAATTAGATATGCCTCTCTAACTCAAAACAAGTTTACACTTACAGAGCAGCAAAATAAGGAAGTGACTGAGCTTAAAGCTGCAAATCGGAAAATGGTAGAAATTCTAAAAGCAGTCTTGGAGCTAAGCCGAAACGTGTCTATGTATCTAAACGCAGATAATAAATTTATTAAAAAGGAATATGATAAACTTCGTAAGCGAACTGCTAAAGTCCTTAGAGTTATTCACTTGTTTAGAACAGAAGATGATAATCTTGAATACCACAAAAAATTAATGGCAATGAAAGCGGCACTAAAAACAAATAAGCAAGTCAATGATATAGCCATTGATAATTTGATTAGGAAAGAGCGTATTACAACGGATATGGCTTCCTCTTTATTTAATGATTATGACAATGTCAATGATATAGCAGACAAACTTATCGATGTAGCAGATTTACTCTATGTCAAAAAGGATACGCTTTTAGGAAATGGGGATTTTTAAAGCTCAAATTTTTTTATGAATACGAAATTATTAGAGGTCGCTCAAGTATTTTTTAAATTGGGTTGTTTCGCTTTTGGCGGACCAGCTGCTCACATAGCAATGATGGAAGATGAAATCATTGAGAAGCGAAAGTGGATGACTCGTGACTATTTTCTAGATCTTATTGGTACTACAAATTTGATTCCAGGACCGAATTCTACAGAAATGACCATGCATTGTGGTTATGAAAGGGCTGGCAAGGCAGGTCTTTTTGTCGCTGGAATAGCTTTTATATTTCCAGCTACGCTTATCACGGCTATTTTAGCTTATATGTATGTTAAGTACGGTCAGCTTCCAGAAGTAGAACCATTTATTTATGGTATTAAACCTGCGGTTTTGGCCATTATAGCTTCTGCTATTTTTAAGCTAGGTAAAAAAGCGATAAAAAGTACAGAACTCATTATTATTGGTCTATTGGTATTGATAGCAAGTTTGTTAGGTGTTAACGAAGTTGTAGCTTTATTGGTTGCAGGTCTTTTAGGTATGTGGTATTTCTACTTAAAGAATAAAGTAACAACAGATATCAAAAGCATTGCACCTTTTTTTCTTTTATTTGGATTAAACGCAACGGTCACAAAAGTTACAGCTGTAAAGCTTTTTTTGATTTTTCTTAAAGTGGGAGCTATACTCTATGGTAGCGGCTATGTATTATTTGCCTACTTAGATGCAGAACTTGTTACAAGAGGTCTGTTAACTAGACCAGAGCTTATTGATGCTATTGCTATTGGACAGTTTACACCTGGGCCTGTATTATCTACTTCAACTTTTATAGGGTATCAACTTTCTGGATTTGCAGGAGCTTTAGCAGCTACTGCAGGTATTTTTCTGCCATCTTTTTTGTTTGTATTGGTGTTAAATCCATTTATACCTAAAATGCGAAAATCAAAAATTCTCAGAGGTTTTCTGGATTCGGTTAATGTGGCAGCAGTAGCTGTAATGTTGGCGGTACTCTTTGTAATGAGCAAAGAAACGTTAGTCGAATGGCAAAGTATTATTATTGCGCTATTAGCTGCTTTATTAACTTTTAAAACAAAGGTAGGTACCATTTGGACGATTGTTATTGGTGCAGTTTTAGGGTTCTTACTTCTTACTTTAAGTAATTAAAAAAGCCATTACTGAAAAGTAATGGCTTAGGTTAACTAATAATATAAATTATTTCGTTTCTTTAGAAGCATCTGGGCTTTCAACAATTTCTTCTACTACGTTAATTGTAGCAGGTTCTACAGAACTATCAAATGAATCATGATATTCTTCTAATAGACTCATTGTTGACTTAATTAAATCTTTAGTCTCTAATAACAGACTAAAGTATAGTGTGGTATTTTTAGGACTAGATTCTTCTGTTCTCGTACGTTTAACTTGTTCTTTAATTTTATCCTTAACAAGTTTATACACCTCAGTTCTTTCGTCTAAAATAGCACCAATTTTTTCAAAAGATTCTGATTTGAACGCAGTTCGAGTATCTTCAAATAATATTTCTAATTTATCATCTATTTCTTTTAGCTCTTTGATTTGGCTGAACTTAAGTTTTTTATGATTATTATTAACGTGCTTGTGACTAACTTTGGTTATATATTCTAATGACTGCGTCATGTCTTGTAGATAGCCTAAAATATTAATGTAGAAATCACTAGCGCCTACACTAGACTCATCTAAGTTTTTAATAAAATAGAAGACATTATCACGTAATTCGTCTACTTCGTCAGATAACTTGACAACTTGTTTTTTACTCTTTTTAAGTAAGTCTAAATCTTGTTTTGCTAATCCAACAATTGCATTAGAGTAAATTCTATTAGTACGTTTTACAAGATTAGCCATATTGTTAGCGCTCTCAAGAATAACACCTTGTAAAGAACTACTTTCAGCTTTCTTTAAGCTGTCTTCGTCAATTGTTTTATTTGATTTTTTTTGATGAGACTTGTAGTTTCTGTATAATAAAATAACTGTTAACAATAACATTATTGGAATTACAACGCTTGGGTTCCAGTTAATTAAAAAGACTACGATACCAGCAGCAACGAATGCGCCGATAGCAGTACCAAACCATCCACCAATAACATTAAGTACACCAGCAACTCTATATACGGCACTTTCTCTACCCCAAGCACGATCTGCAAGTGATGTACCCATAGCAACCATAAATGTTACATAAGTAGTAGATAATGGTAATTTCATCGAAGTTGCAATAGCAATTAACACACCAGCTACCATAAGATTTACAGAAGCTCTAATCATATCAAATGCAGGAGCATCGATACTCTGGTCTTTTGTTAACGTAAAGTTGGGTTTGTCAAAGCTAGATCCAATTCTCTTTTGTACAGAGTCTGGTATAATAACACTAAAGTAGCTTGATAATTGAGATGTTCCTTTTACAATTGCTCGAGAGATTCTGTTAGGTTCAAATTTTTCATGTGTTTCTCCTTGACGAGATAAACTTAATTCAGTTTCAGCAACTGTTTTTGCTTTTTTAGAAAACCAAAGTGTTAATACCATAATTGCACCTGCAATAAATAACAGTAATGGCTCAGCAGGAACTTTTTTATCTAAAACATCCATAGTCATAGTAACATCCATTCCTCCAGCAATCCATGCTTCGTATGAATGATATGCTGCCATTGGTACACCAATAAAGTTAACTAAATCATTACCAGAAAACGCTAATGCCAATCCAAAAGTACCAATTGCAATAACAACGAGTAAAACAGTTTTTTTGGTAAGTTTTTCAAATATAAATGAAAATAATGTCCAGAAAATAAAACTTCCTAAAACGATGTAACCCTCGTTGCCTTCTAATGCACTTTTAAGTTCTTTATAGTAAGGAGTCCCTTTAAGACCTTTAAGAAATATAAAATAGGTAATCGCAGTGAGTGCAACACCACCAAAAATTATTCCGAAGTTTTTTATTTTTTTCTCATAGTTAAATGTGAAAATCAGTCTTGAAACCCATTGAACAAATGCACCAACAGAGAAAGCAATTACTACAGATAGTAGAATGCCAGATATAATTTCTACTGCTTTTTTTGTATTTATATACGTTCCTAAATCTGATAAGGTTTGAGAGTCTGTGTGATTAATTTTTATTAAAGACATCACTACAGCAGCACCTAATAAGTTAAAAACAATCGATACTGTTGTCGATGTTGGTAACCCGAGTGTATTAAAGAAATCTAAGAGTAATATATCTGTAATCATCACAGCCATGAAAATGAGCATGATTTCCCCAAATTCAAATTCAGCTGGGATAAATATTCCCTTACGAGCGACTTCCATCATTCCGCTAGAAAAAACGGCTCCAATAAAAATACCTAGACTTGCTACTATCATTATAGTTCTTAGCGATATTACTTTAGATCCAATAGCAGAGTTTAAGAAATTAATAGCATCATTACTAACACCTACTACAATATCAGCGACTGCTAATACTGTAATGGCAATCAACATAAATAAATAAATATTATCCATAGTTTTTTTGTTTAAAAAGGAGTGCAAATATCGGTATTATTTACACAGAAAAAGTTACCTAATTGTTATGTTTTATGATTAAAAATGAATATCAAATCCTAATCTAAAAGTAATGTTGTCTTCATTACCATCAATACTAGTGTAGCTTATATCTGATTGTACTTTTAGCTTATGACCTACAACAAATTTATTAAAACCTAGTGTGTATTGTCTTTCTGGGTCACGATTGGTTATAGATTCATAATTAGTTGCTGTGAAACGACCAGCAATTTCGTAGTTGCTTTTAAATAAGTAACCTGCTTGTAAATTTAAAGCATTACCTGTTAAAACAACATCTCCTGTTGGAGTAACACCATCAGCTTCAGTTGCAATTTCATTAGTAGCTGTTCTTTTGGCATACTCTCCCATAAAAGAAAAACCGTTATACTTAAACATAGCATCAGCAAAAACTGTGGTTTGGTCAGTTTCGTATAGAGTACCGTCAGTTCTTAACATGTAATCTCCTGCAAAACCTCTTTCTCTTACAGCGTTTTGGTTATAATTATAAGTGAAACCTACCATAAGTTTAGGCGTTTCTTCGCGCTTCAAATCAGACTGAGAATAATCACCCTTTGATATAAAAGTTCCGAATGGTAAGAATTCTAAACGCGCTGTATATTGTAAACCACCTTCATTTCCTTCTGTGACATTACGTCCTTCACCTTGAGAAAGTGATAGTTTTTCTCGCATTAAGAAATTACCACCTAAGTTAGTTTTATGACGCAATTGTATACCCAAATCACGATCTATGTTAAAACGACTATTAAGTAATGAACGATCAACCAATTGCATATTCGCAGAAGAAACAACACGTTCTACATTACCAGGTAATTTTGTTTGTCCTGCCCATAACTCCCAGTTACCAGAAAAATTCCACATAATTACTGCATCTAAAATATAACGTGGTGTATTTCTATTAAAATCATTTGCTCCCGAAATATCACGGTTTGATAAGCCAAGCTCTATTTTATATTTCAATTTTGGACTGTAAGCAAATCCATCAAACTTTAAACGCGCACGTCTAACTATAAAGTTGTGATCCGGGCTTCCGTATTGGTCTCCATCATAATCCCATGAGGAATTGGAGCGAACTTGAAAACGTGGCGCAAATTTAACGCTAAAAGAACTGTCTTTAGCAGTGAAGTTAATTAAACCTTTACCAAATTTAGTGTCACTAATTTCTTGTGCATTAAGCGAAGTAATTGCCATTAATACAATAGCAACTAAAGTAAATTTAAATTTCATTATAATTATTAATTTTTGTCGCTGCAAAGAACTTATATATTTCAAATACAAATGTTTCTTTACTGTTAAGTTTTTACACAAAAAAACTGCCTTTGCCAAAGGCAGTAATTAGAATTCATGATAATTAGTCGACAAAAACTAATAGATTATACGAAACTAATATCTCTTATAAGATAAGGCTAAATTACAAGAGATACTTAATCTCATCGCAATCTTAATATTAAGTAATCATTAAACATAATATTTATAAAAATAGAGCGCAAGTAATTGAATATAAAATAATTAACTCTTAATGTAAATTTAATGTTAATAAATTGTTGCTTAAGTATTATCAAATCTTTATATTTGATACTATTAATAATCAATACCCATTAATCATGAATAAAAAAATTTTAGTCTTATTCGCATTTTTCATTGGTATGGTTTCTTTTGCTCAGCAAGAGAGAGAATTAAAAGTTAACGAAGACACTAACTTAATAGATGTTATTTATTATCATGACAATGGAGTAATTAGCCAAACAGGCTCTTATACTCTAGATGGTAAATTACATGGTAAGTGGTTAAGTTTTGATAGTAATGGAAAAAAGAATGTAGCAGCGAATTATGATAATGGGCAAAAGGTCGGCAAATGGTTTTATTGGTCTAATAAAACTTTAAAAGAAGTAGATTATACAAAGAATATTATTGTTAGTATTTCTGATTGGCAAAAGGATACCAAAACATCTGTTGCTATTAGAAATAAATAGAGAACAATATTTAAAATTATTGTTGTCCGATAAAAAATCCCTCAATAATTGAGGGATTTTTCGTATATAGCTGTATTAACTTTCAAATAATATAGCTATGAGTAAAAGTAATCATTTTTTCGGACAGCCGATATTCAGTCAGATGATAAATTTGATTGATTCTTCTATTGTATC
>NZ_JABDQL010000137.1 GCF_013042245.1 Winogradskyella sp.
AGGTAGAAATAATTGAAAGAAAATTGAATAATAGGTCTAGAAAAAGGCTTAAATTTAAAACACCATTAGAAGTAATGGATAAACTTTTGTTTAAAACAGAAGTTGCGTTTATGACTTGAATCTAGCATAGATAAAGGATACAAAATAGAAATAATGACGAGGCATTATTCGAACAATGGAAAAAACCCATTGTATCCTCATAATTACAAAGCAGCTTGGATTGAAATTGATTTAAAAGACACGTCTAGGGATTTTAGACAAGCTTTATTGAAGATTATTAATGTTTTTGATTCAATAAAAAGTTCTTCTCAAGACTCATTAGAACTTAAAATATTGCTCAAACGAAAAAAATCTCCACCACCGCCACCGCCACCAAAATCAGATAAAAATTAAACAAAAACCCAAGCCTTTCAGCTTGGGTTTTGTTATTTATAAAATCTTCGTCTAATTACTTAGCCTCAGCATAACGTCTTTCAACCTCATTCCAATTGACTACTTTAAAAAACGCTTCGATATAATCTGGTCTTCTGTTTTGGTAGTTTAAGTAATATGCATGTTCCCAAACGTCTAATCCTAAGATTGGCGTTCCGCCACACGTTACATCTGGCATTAATGGATTATCTTGGTTTGGCGTAGAGCAAACTTCAACCTTACCACCTTTATGTACACACAACCATGCCCAGCCAGAACCAAACTGAGTAGCAGCTGCCTTACTAAATGCTTCAATAAATGCTTCTTTAGAACCAAACTCTGCTTCAATAGCATCTTTTAGCTCTCCAGAAAGGTAACCTTTGTCTTGAGGATTCATAACATCCCAGAATAATGAATGATTGTAAAAACCACCACCGTTATTTCTAACACCGCTGTTGGACATATCTAGATTGGTTAAGATGTCTTCAATAGATTTTCCAGCTAAATCTGTGCCTTCAATTGCTGCGTTTAGTTTTGTTGTATATCCGTTGTGATGCTTAGAATGATGTATCTCCATGGTGCGGGCATCGATATGCGGCTCTAGAGCATCGTAAGCATATTTTAATTTTGGTAATTCAAAAGCCATAATATTTTTACTTTTAAGTGTTAGTAATTCAATTTTAACAAATTTACAATATTGTCTTTAAGAAAATCTAAATAAAATATTAAGATTACCTATTTTGGTATAAAATTAATCTGTTGAAACCAACTTTTGAAATATACAGCGCCTCTGCTGGAAGTGGAAAAACCTACACGCTGGCAAAGTCTTACATAAAACTGCTGATAGTTTCAAAAAATCAGGAGCATTTTAAAAATATTCTGGCGATAACCTTTACCAATAAGGCTGTTGGTGAAATGAAAACTAGAATTATAGATATCCTCAAAATATTTTCTTCTGGAGATTATGAGAAACATCTGCACCCAATGGGTATTGATATCTGTACCGAACTCAATATTTCTCAAGCTCAGCTTCATGCAAAATCTAAGTTAGTTCTTAATAAAATAATACATAATTATGGAGCTTTCGATATTTCTACGATAGATGGTTTTACGCATCGTATTATTAGAACTTTTGCTTTTGATTTAAAATTGCCAGTCAATTTTGAAGTAGAATTAGACCAAGATTATCTGCTCTCAAAAGCCGTTGATAATTTAATTGCTAAAGCAGGTACAGATAAAAGACTCACCAAAACATTAGTAGATTTTGCAATTGAAAAAGCCGATGATGATAAGAGTTGGGATATTAGTTACGACTTTAATAAAATTGGAAAATTATTACTGAACGAAAGCGACCTACCGTTTATTAACCAACTAAAAGAAAAAACACTTGATGATTTTAGTCATCTAAAAAAACAACTCGTTAAAAAAATAACTAACATAGAACATCAAATTGTTGAAGAAGCAACAAGCGTATTACATCTTATTGATGAAGCTGACCTACAGTTTAATAATTTTAATAGAAAATCACTACCTAATCATTTTTTAAATCTCAAAGAAAAAAAGTTTAATATTAAATTTGATTCCGTATGGCAAAGCAATTTAGTTAACGGCGAAACGCTCTATCCTAAACGTGTAAGTGATGCTATTGCCGAGACAATTGACAGTATTCAGCCAAGATTAGCAGAATCATACAATAAAACCAAGCACTGGGTCTTTTATTTAAAATTCAACAAAGCTATTTACAAAAATATAACACCACTCTCTGTTATTAATGCGCTTCAAAACGAATTAAAAATCCTTAAAGAAGAAGAAAACAAATTACTCATTTCAGAATTTAATACACTGATTAGTAATGAAATTAAAGACCAACCAACACCCTTTATCTACGAACGCTTGGGTGAAAAATTTAGACACTATTTTGTAGATGAATTTCAAGATACATCAGCAATGCAGTGGCAAAATCTTATTCCATTGATGGAAAATGCATTGTCATCAAATCACGGTTCTTCAATGCTAGTTGGCGATGCTAAACAATCTATTTACCGTTGGCGTGGAGGAGATGCCGAGCAGTTTATGGATTTATTTCAAAAGAAAACAAATCCTTTTCAAACCGAAGTCAGTATAAAAAACTTGGAAAATAATTTTCGTAGTCACAAAGCCATTATAGATTTTAATAACTCATTTTTTAAGTTTATTTCTGAAGAGTTTTTTACCCACGAAAATTACGCTGCATTATATAAGGATGCTGAGCAAAATCTTAAAAAAGAGGACGTTGGTTATGTTAATCTTTCACTTTTAGAGTTTGATGATTCTGATACAAGAAACGAAGCCTACATCCAAAAAACCTATGAGACCATTGAATCTTGTTTAGAAAGTGGTTATCAACTCAAAGATATTTGTGTTCTGGTAAGAAAACGAAAAGAAGGTATTGCCATTTCAGATTATTTAACCAATAAAGAAGTAAACATTGTTTCTTCAGAAACCTTATTGTTAAATAATTCGCCAAAAGTGAAATTGCTAAACTTAGCAATGTGGCTTCTAGTTAATCCCGAAGATAAAAAACTAAAACTGGAATTACTTTATAAAATTTCTGAACTTTTTGAAATTGAAGACAAGCATCGATTTTTAGTTTCGCATTTAGACTTGTCTCCCGAAGATTTATTTGATTCATTTAAAAACTTTGGTGCCTCATTATACTTTACCGAACTTCTACAAATGCCCATTTATGAAATGGTCGAAACTTTAGTTCGCAATTTTGGACTTTGCAAAGCAGCTCCAGACGCTTATGTACAATTTTTCTTAGACACTGTTTTTGATTTTAGCAAAAAACAATCCTCAGATATTCTTAGTTTTTTAGAGTATTTTGAAACAAAAAAAGAAGCATTGAGTATAGCTATGCCCAATAATTTGAATGCAGTTTCTGTAATGACTATTCATAAATCCAAAGGCTTAGAGTTTCCTGTAGTTATTTATCCTTTTGCAGATTTAGATATCTATCGAGAATTAGAGCCTAAAGCTTGGTTTCCTCTAGAAAAAGAAAAATATTCAGGATTTGAATGTGCATTGATTAACTACTCTAAAGACTTTCAGAGTTTTGGAGAAATCGGAGAAGAAATTTACCAAAACCATCAATCAGAATTAGAATTAGATGGTATTAACTTACTGTATGTTACCCTTACAAGAGCAATTGAACGACTTTATATTATTTCAAAAAAAGATATAAACACAAAGGGTGTAGTTAATGAGAAAACCTATGCCGGGCTTTTTATTAATTTTATCAAGAGCATTAATATTTGGGATGAAAACAAAACCGAATACAGTTTTGGTAGACTTTTAATATCTTCTTCTGAGGCTTTAGGTGAAGATATCGAACATGAATACAAATTCATCTCTTCTGCTAAAGAGTCTCATAACTTAAAAATCATTACCAATTCTGGTTCTCTATGGGATACAAAACAAGAAAAAGCCATTAATTATGGCAATCTCATACATTTAATCATGTCAAGAATAAAAACCTTGCATGATGTTGATTTTGCTATTGAGTCGGTACTTCGTGAAGGTCATATTTCAAATTCAGAAGTTAATGAATTAAAAGGTAAAGTCATTTCCATAGTAAAGCATGAACAACTTTCTCTCTATTTTACTGACAGTTACACTATTTTTAATGAAAAGGATATCATCTCAGAGAGTGGTGAATTTTTTAGACCAGACCGCTTAGTAATAAAAGAAGATATCGTTGTTATCATAGATTATAAAACAGGTTCCGAAGATGAAAAATATGCTCGACAACTTAATTCTTATGCAAAAGTCTTGGCTGATATGAATTATAAGATTGAAAAAAAATTACTCATTTACACCAATGAGCCTATTACTATTTTTGAAGTTAAATAGTAACTTTGCTAAACTCAAAAAAATAAATAATAATGTACGGAGCAATAAAAGAACATCTCGATAAAGAAATAGAAAAAATTAAAGAAGCTGGTCTTTTTAAAGAAGAGCGGATTATCACATCGGCTCAGGGCCCAGAAATAACCTTAAGTACAGGTCAAAAAGTTTTGAATTTTTGTGCTAATAACTATTTAGGTCTTTCGTCACATCCAGAAGTTGTACAAGCTGCTAAGGACACTATGGACACGCACGGTTTTGGTATGTCATCTGTACGTTTTATTTGCGGAACTCAAGATATTCACAAGGAACTTGAACAAAAAATTGCAGATTTTTACGGTACTGAAGACACTATATTATACGCGGCAGCTTTTGATGCAAATGGTGGTGTATTTGAACCCTTGTTAGGCAAAGAGGATGCTATCATCTCTGATTCTTTAAACCATGCATCAATTATTGATGGTGTGCGTTTATGCAAAGCGGCACGTTACCGCTACCAAAATAATGATATGGCTGATTTAGAAACACAACTAATAGAAGCCCATAAAAATGGAGCAAGACATAAGATTATAGTTACCGATGGTGTGTTTTCAATGGATGGTCTTGTTGCCCCTCTAGACAAAATTTGTGACTTAGCTGACAAATACGATGCTATGGTAATGATTGATGAATGTCATGCTACGGGATTTATTGGAGAAACAGGTATTGGCACACTTGAAGAAAAAGGTGTTTTGGACCGTGTAGATATTATAACAGGAACACTAGGAAAAGCTATGGGTGGTGCTATGGGCGGTTATACTACAGCTAAAAAAGAAATTATAGAAATATTAAGACAGCGCTCAAGACCTTATTTATTTTCAAACTCTTTAGCTCCGGCAATTGTTGGTGCTTCTGTAAAGGTTTTTGATATGCTTAAAGGAGATACATCCTTAAGGGATAAGCTCGAGTGGAATACCAATTATTTCAAAAAAGAATTGAAAAGAGCAGGATTTGATATCATAGATGGAGACTCTGCAATAGTCCCTGTAATGCTTTATGACGCTAAACTATCACAAATTATGGCAAATATGCTTCTAGAAATGGGAATATATGTCGTAGGATTTTTCTTTCCTGTAGTGCCAAAAGAAAAAGCAAGAATTCGCGTACAACTATCTGCAGCCCATGAGAAAGAGCATTTAGATAAAGCTATTGAAGCATTTACTAACGTAGGTAAACGTTTAGAAATTATATAAATTCTTTTAGAATGGCTATATATAAAGGCTTTATATCAATATTTTTCTATATTTGTCTTTGTTAATAATGTTTAACAACTTACATTTGCTATCAATTAACACTTAAAATTAAATTATTTAAAATATGAAAAATCTTAGCAGATTATTATTTGTAGCTGTGCTTTTAGCCAGCTTTAGCACTGCTAATGCTCAGGATAAAAACAATCCATGGGCTTTTACTTTAGGAGTAAATGCAGTTGATGTTTATCCTGTTGGAGAGGATGCGCCTCAAGGAGAATGGTTTGACGAATACTTTAACGTTACAGATCACTGGAATATTTTGCCTTTTGTATCTAGAGCAGCTGTTTCCAGATACCTAGACGATGGTTTCACATTTACAGCAGCTGGTACATTAAACAGAATAAGTAAGTTTGGTTCAAATACAGATATGTTTGGAGTAGAAACCACAAATGAAGTTGACGACTTAACTTATTTTGCCTTAGATGGTACTGTGTCTTATAGTTTTAAAGGTTTAATTAATTCAAACACATTTGACCCTTATTTAGGTGCAGGTGGTGGTTACACTTGGGTTGATAATATTGGAGCAGGAACTTTAAATGGTACTTTAGGAGTTAAATTTTGGTTAAATGAGTTTGTTGCAATTGACGCACAATCTGCTTACAAGCATTCTTTCGAAGATTATTTACCTTCACATTTTCAACATTCTTTGGGTGTAACTTTCACGTTTGGTGGAGTAGACACTGATGGTGATGGTATTTATGACAGCGAAGACGCTTGTCCAGAAGTAGCTGGCTTAGAAGCTTTCAACGGATGTCCTGATTCTGATAATGACGGTATAGAAGATTCTAAAGATGACTGTCCTAATGAAGCAGGTTTAGCTGAGTTTAATGGCTGTCCTGATGCTGATGGTGATGGTGTTGTTGACGGAGATGATAAATGTCCTACAGTTGCAGGTCTTAAATCTTTAATGGGTTGTCCAGATGCTGATGGTGACGGTATTGCTGATGGTGATGATAATTGTCCTAATGAAATAGGTCCTTCTGCTAATAAAGGGTGTCCTTACCAAGATAAAGACGGTGATGGTGTATTAGATAAAGACGATAAGTGTCCAGATGTTGCTGGTACTGTTGCTAATAACGGATGTCCTGAAGTAACTAAAGAGATACAAGATACTTTAAATGAGTATGCAAAAACTATCTTATTTGACACAGGTAAATTTTTAATTAAAAATGAGTCTGAGAAGGTATTAGCTGATATAATAGCAATTATTAACAAATATCCAGAAGCTAAATTTACAGTAGAAGGTCACACTGATAGTGTTGGTTCAGAAAAATTAAATCAAGGTTTATCTGAAGCAAGAGCATTATCTGTAAAAGATTACTTAGTTGCTTATGGAGTAAATGAGTTTAGATTGTCATCACAAGGTTTTGGTGAATCTAAGCCAATTGCATCTAACAAAACAAGAGAGGGAAGAAAACAAAACAGAAGAGTTGAGATTAGCTTAGCTAACTAATTTTTTTCAAAATATAAATTTTTAAAAAACGCTTCGGAGTTCCGAAGCGTTTTTTAGTTTAGGCATATGAATACTTTTATAGAACATGTTTTATCAGATTTAAAGGTCAATAATATTGATTTTTCTAATATCATTTTCGTGTTGCCCAGCAAAAGAGCTGGGGTCTTTATAAAAAGTAAGCTTAAAAACTATATTTGTCAAACTAATTTTGCACCAGAAATTTTAAGCATAGAAGACTTTGTAAAAGAACTATCGCAATTAAACCAAGTCTCTGGAGTGGAACTCCTATTTCAATTTTACGATTCCTATAAAAAAATTACAGATAGTTCTAAAATTGAATCTTTTGAAAGCTTTTCAAAATGGGCTCAAATCTTAATTCAGGATTTTAATGAAATTGATAGATATCTCATTACACCAAAAACTATTTTTGAATATCTAAGTGCAATTCAAGAATTGAACCATTGGTCATTAGAAGAGCAAAAAACCGATTTTATTATCAATTATTTAAGCTTCTGGAATAACTTAAAAAACTATTACACACAATTTACAGATGACCTAATTGCTCAAAACTCTGCATACCAGGGGCTAATCTATAAAGAGGCTTCAGAAAATCTAGAGTCCTACATTCAAACAATAAATAAAACACATGTATTTCTAGGATTTAATGCCTTAAACTCCTCGGAATCAAGAATTATTCAAGAATTGCTTCAAAATGGTCAAGCACAAATCTACTGGGATATTGACGAGCAGTTTTTAAACAATGATTCGCATAGCGCAGGTTTATTTGCTAGAAAACATAAAGCCTGGGCTTTTTACAAAACACATCCTTTTAAATGGACAACTTCTACATACCAAGATAAAAAAACAATAAATGTTATTGGATGCCCAAAATCTATAGGGCAAAGCAAATATGTTGGAAATCTATTAAATAGCATAGCTCAAGAAAAACGCGGACTGAGCAAGACTGCTATAGTTTTGGGAGATGAGTCACTATTGACTCCAATGTTAAACGCTATCCCAGAAAATATAAATACTATAAATGTTACTATGGGATTGCCCTTGGAGTCCATTCCCCTCGCAGCATTCTTTCATAAACTTTTTAGTATTCATAAAACAAGACCTAAAAAGTTTTACTATAAAGATATTATAGCCGTTATTTCGCATCAAATGATTCAGTATGTAATAACATCGGGCAAGAATATATTGCAGCATATTCAAAAAAACAATATTACATATCTTTCTGCTGAAGACCTTACAGAACTTTCTGAGCCTAATGATAAAGTTATTATTCAACTTCTATTTAAAGACTGGAATAATTCAATCTCCAAAGATATTGAACGCTGCCAAAAGCTAATATATGCCATAAAGGAAGGCTTTAATGATAAAACCGAAAAACGGTTAGAGCTTGAGTATCTATACCGGTTTAATGTGCTTTTTAATGAAATTCTGACACTAAATTCAAAATACAAACACATTACGGACATATCATCACTTGAAACTGTTTATAAAGAATTATTAAGTAATGAGACCCTAGATTTCCAAGGTGAACCTCTAGAAGGTCTTCAAATTATAGGAATGTTAGAGTCTCGTGTGTTAGATTTTGAAACTGTAATTATAACTTCTGTAAATGAAGGTATACTTCCTGGTGGAAAAACAAATAATTCCTTTATACCCTTTGATGTAAAGCTCGAAAATAACTTACCTACGTACAAAGAAAAAGATGCTGTTTACACTTATCATTTTTATAGTTTAATACAACGCGCCAAAAACGTATATCTCATTTATAATACCGAAATAGACGCGCTCAAAGGTGGTGAAAAGAGTAGATTTATAACCCAACTCGAAGTTGAAGGTATTCACGAAATTAATCATAAAATAATTTCTCCACCAATTCCTTCTATTACGAAAGAATTGATAGAAATTAAAAAAACTAAAACTGTAATAGATGAGCTTAGAACTATAGCCGAAAAAGGGTTTTCTCCCTCATCTTTAACAAACTATATCCGAAATCCTATCGATTTTTATTCTGAAAAAATACTGGGTATAAAAAATACTGAAGACGTAGAAGAAACTATAGCGGCTAATACTTTAGGGACTGTTATTCATAATACACTAGAGGTTTTTTATAAACCTTTTGAGGGTCATTTTATGAAGGTTGAAAACCTTAAAAAAATGACGTCTCTAATAGACGCCACTGTTATAAAACAATTTGAACAGATATATAAAAAAGGGGATATTTCCCAAGGAAAAAACCTCATTACATTCGAAATTGCAAAGCGCTATATATCCAATTTTATTCAATCTGAAATAGAACTCCTCAAAAACGGAAATACGCTTAAAATACTTGCAATAGAGGTTGATAATTCAGTGGAAATAGATATTCCAAAACTCAATTTCCCCATTAAACTAAAAGGTAAAGTAGACCGTGTAGATGAGCTTAATGACGTCGTACGAATCATTGATTATAAATCTGGAAAAGTCGAACAAAATAATGTTGAAATTGTAGAATGGGATTTACTCAATACAGATTATAAAAAGTTTAGCAAACCATTTCAAATTTTGTGTTATGCCTATATGTTGAAGAAAGAAAAAGTAATACAACTGCCAGTTGAAGCAGGTATAATTTCTTTTAAAAATCTTAATCAAGGCTTTCTAAAATTTGCCACAAAAGAATCTACATACAGTAGAACTAAGAATCATGAGGTTTCTGAAGAAACGCTTCAAAATTTTGAAATTCAACTAAAAAATCTCATTGTAGAAATCTGTAATCCTGATATTAATTTTATAGAAAAAGAATTGGACTAATGTATATTGAAAAAAACATTGTTTTAAAACGAAAAAACAATAAACCCATACTTATAGATACATTTTACCAAGTAACAAAAGAAAATCAACCTATTGTTATTTTCTGTCATGGCTATAAAGGCTTTAAAGATTGGGGTGCGTGGAATCTAATGGCAGAGACTATTGCTAAATCTAGTTTTTGTTTTATTAAGTTCAATTTTTCACACAATGGAGGAACATTAGAACAACCCATCGATTTCCCAGACCTTGACGCCTTTGGAAATAACAATTATACCAAAGAATTAGATGACTTAGGAGATGTAATAGATTGGACTGTTAAGCATTTTAAAGAAAAATCATTTGTAAACACTTCAGAAATCTACCTTATCGGTCATAGTCGTGGTGGTGGTATTTCCATTTTAAAAGCAGTTGAAGATTCTAGAATTAGAAAATTAATTACGCTTGCCAGCGTTTGTGATTTTGAAAAACGTATGGCTACAATTGACGATTTAGACCAATGGAAAAAAGATGGTGTTAAGTACGTAGCCAACGGACGAACAAAACAACAAATGCCACATTACTATCAGTTTTATGAAGATTTTATTCAGAATAAAAACAGACTTAATATTGAAGCTGCATGTAAAAAAATGAAAGTACCTAATCTGATTATTCATGGTGATGCTGATACATCGATTTCTGTTTCTGAAGCTGAAAAAATTCACCAATGGAATCCATCAAGTCAGTTTTCTGTTATCGAAGATGCTAATCATGTGTTCAATACAAAACATCCTTGGGAAGAAAATCATTTATCCAACGCGTTGAAAAAAATCTGTCAATTAATTGTTGAGTTTATAGCATAATAAAAGAGCACCAATGGTGCTCTTTTATTTGAGATTAACGACTATTAATAATTATGCTAACTCTTTTTCAAATTCTTCCTTAGTTGAAGGTCTTGCTTTTCTTTCCTTTTTTTCTTTTGTAGGCCAAGTCCAGTTCATGTTTTTAGAATATCGCTTAACAGTATTTTTATCATTAGCATCCATTACCATAAGGTAAATCCATTCATTATCTAATAAGCTTTTTAAATGCTCATTGTTTAAAAGAATTGTATTTACGCGTTCTAATGGCGCATGTATCAAAACAGAAAGTCTTAGCGGTTGGTGATACATTTCTGTATCTGTTTTGTTTACAGATTGAAGTGGTAAACCCATTCTTAAGTCTCCTCCATTACCTTGTAATACACCGAATTTTCCTGTGATATTTTGTGTGATTTTGGTACCGCCTCCAAAAGTTTCGTTATCTACAGTAGAGAAATAGTAATGGTTATTAATCCATTGTGTTACTACCATTGGACCTTGCATTATACCTTCTAAAGCCTTGCCTTCTTTATCCATTTCCCAATCGTAAGAATGTAAAAAACTTCTTCCGTCTAGGTCTTTCCCTTTGGTTAATTCTCTGGAACCAATGATAAAAGCCGCATTTTTTGCAAGACCCCATTCTGGTCTTGTTTCGGACCAGCTATTAGCTTTCTTGTTTGCCGTTGTAATACTTTTTTCCACCATACCTAAACGTTGTTGTGATGCTGTTTTCTGAGCTTCGACTAAGCTTGCTTTTAAATCCGCTACAAGCGAATTATGAGATACTGGTATTTGAGAATCAAACAATACTATTTCATCTGTTGTTGTATTATGTTCTGCTCCAATAAATACTGTATTATTTGGTATTGAAATGTTGTATTTATAAGACAATGCTGCTCTTACTTCATTGTCGTTAGCTAATTTTGCTAGTAGACGTGCATTATGTCTTCCTGGACTAGCAGCACAAGCACCACAATCTAAACTAGAACCAAAAGGGTTATTAGCAGTGTGACTTCCATGCCCGGTAAATACTATAAGTGGCGCAAAGGTCTTCCAGCCCATTAAATCAAATCCTGATTTTACAATTGCTACTTTTTCATCCAAAGTCATACTGTGATAGCCCACTGTTGGAGTTACTGGTTCACAATGTGTCTCACAAATAGCTTCGTGGTTTTGTGCTGTTTTCTTTTTGACCGCGTATAATTTGCTTGGAACAAGTGTTCTAGCAATCATTAACAAACCATAAAAAACACCTGTTCCTTCCACAAAACCAAAACCAGATGGTAGCATATTCTTCATACGTCTAAAGAAGTAATTCCAAAATGTGTCTCTATCGTTCTTTATTTCAAGTCTATTAACGGCTTCTTCCTTGCCTGCTTGTGGTTTTTCTGTAACCTTATAAGCAGAATTTAATATTGGAGGACACGATTTTCTATTAATACCCTCTTTTAAATCTTGGTAATCCATTGCTATACCAAAAAAACCTGCATAACCATAGGTTTGATAATTCCCTTTAGCTTCAACGTGTCTTCTAATTAGCTCGCTCCGAGTATCTATACAGAACACCAATTGTGCATCTACAGTTTCAATTGTTTTATTAGTTTTCTTTTCAGATTTTGAAGTATCTACTAACTCAACTATTGTATTTTGAAGGGTTTTTTCCCATGCTTTCAAAAATATAAGCTGAAGTTGTAATACAGAATCGCATTCTGGTTTATTAGTTAAAATACTATTTATATCAATCCCTAAATTTGAAGCTATAGAAAGTCTTACCGCTAAGTAATCTTCTAAGTCAATTGGATAGGTGTTTTGCCAAACCGTATCGTACTGGTTACGATGGTTAATATAACCTGTCCAACCTGGTAAAGCAGCGATGTGAAGTTTAAATATATTGGTGTAATCTTCTTCAGAAATACCATTTAAAACCGTGTTTAGTGCTTCCTCTTTTGTTTTTGGCAGGTCATTTGTACGCTTTATTGATACGTCATTATCATATTTTGCGAGTTGACGCCATGATTTATAAAATCCTTTGGTTTTATTTGGCATTTGCCATTCTGCTAAACCTTCATCCATAAAAGCTGCAAGCCACTTGGTCATGATTACATCTAAAACATGAAATGGGTTTTCTGATGTCTTTTCCTTGTAGCAAGTTAACTTAGAAATGTACGTCTCTGGGCTCTTTTTAAGACCATTTTCTTTTAACAATTTAGATAATTCGTATTTATCTATTTCGTTATTATCCCAAGCCTGTTTAAAGACGTGTGCTTTAGGAAAAACTCTTGCTCCTAAATGTTTTGAAGCTTGTTTTGTAGCTTCTGTAAAGGTTGATGTTTCGTATCCAGAAAGTGGATTAGATGTAACAAAAGAATATAATGGCCAAGTGTTACCTATAACTTTTGATGCAGTAGCAATACTTGTTTTAATGTTATTGTTTATCATGGCTTTATCTTTTAAGAGTTTTTGTACTTTAAAATCGTTTTTTTGTAAGGCTGAGATACATTAAGTAACTTGACGTATAACCAAGGAATGTTACGGTAAAAACCTAGTTTCATTATAAAGAACCCAACTAAGAATATGATACCGAATATGATTTCTACAGTTGTAATTTGTAATGGCACTACAGCCATTGGTAAGTCAGCCATTAAAAGTGTAACACCGTTATAAAATAGCGCATAAACCCCGATTCCTGCAATAAACAAAACTGGTGGTACTACAAGTTTTTGAAGTGTTGATAAGCTTTTTTCTTTTACAATATTATAAGTTGCTTGTCCTACGGTAATAGAAACGATTAAGGTTAAGAAAATACTGTTATCTAGAGATGCTCCTTTTCCTGTTAATGTCACAAAAAGTAGAGCACCTAAAGCTCCAAAAATCAATACCAAAACAGCTTGAAGCGGCTTAATCTTTAATTCTAATGGTTTTTGAGGTATAGATTGCTTGATTTCTTCTCCAGATGATAAAAATAGGTAGGCCTTGTAAAACCCATGAAGAATTAAATGCGCAATAGCAGCATTAAAAAAACCTAAGCCACATTGCATAATCATAAAACCCATCTGGGCTATTGTAGAGCATGCTAACTTTTGTTTTACATTAACCTGAAGTAGCTTGGTAAACTGGGCAACTATAGCTGTCAAACCTCCAATAATAAAGAGTAAGCTTAATGTGTTTGAAGAAAAAAGTAACGTCGCAAATAATGCTAATAAAATTCCTGAACCGTTTACAAAACCCGCGTGCATTAATGCAGATGCTGGTGTTGGCGATGTCATTGCAGATAGTAACCATCTATGAAATGGATAAATTGCGGACTGGACCAAAGCAGCTAAAATTATAAATATACTGGCAATTAGTGTTACATAATATGGCAAGGTATTTACTTGTGCTATTATACCATCTATTGTTAACTGATTTGAATGAAACGATAGCAATAAAACTCCAGTACTTAAAAAAGCACTTCCAGTAAAAAAGAATCTTTGAGCCACTTTAGATGCTTCTTTAGCCTCTCCCCAGCGAGAGTCTACACCTATAAGTTTAGCCATAAAAATACCCATCACTAACCACGACCCTAAGAATGATATAACATGGTTTGACATAATAAAAACCATTACAGACAATGTAAATCCAGTACACATCAACATAAATTTGGTATGAAACTTAAAACCAGTAAGATAACTTGAAGCATATCTACTAATTACTGCGCCAAAGAATGTAACTACAGACCATATTAAGACTGTAAATGTGTTAATTCTAAAAACATCTTCTATCTCATAAGAGATTTTACCTCCAAAAATTAATAGAAGAATATTGGCAACAAACAGTACTGTAAAGAATATTGTAACAGTATTAGGCAAATTAAAAAATCTTTTAAAGACCATAATCTAAAATTTAATTATGGTGCAAATATTAAACTTTTAATTCATAAGTTTTTATACATATATCTTATAATATACATAATTAAAATTTATGTTTTGCTATAAAATCACTAGTTCTGTTTAAAATTTTGGTTATTCTAAAGAAAAAAGCTTCAAGACAAAGTAATCTTGAAGCTTTAACAAGGTGGAGCATATCGGAGTCGAACCGATGACCTCTACGCTGCCAGCGTAGCGCTCTAGCCAGCTGAGCTAATGCCCCTTGTTATTTTAACTCACTTAAAACGAGCACAGGAATTGTTGTGCTATGAAAATCTTTTTTAAGAATTGTATTGTCTTCCCAAAGTTTCTGAAAAAAACCTCTTTTACGCCTTACAACACAAAGCAAATCTGGATTATGAGTTTTATAATGTTCTAATACGCCCTGAAATGTGGTAGGCGCTTCAACTTCCTCTATCTTAGCAATTATTTGCTTTAACTCCTTATTAACATCAAAATCTTCTTTTTTATACTGAGCTGTCTTCACTAAGAGTAAATTAACAACTGCATTAAACTGCCCTTTAATATAATGTAACGGTTTTAAAACATTTTTTTTCTCCGTAGCTACAGATTTTACTGCTATTAATATTTTTGAGATGGGTTTATACACACAACCTTCTGGTACAATTAAAGCAGGTATTTGAGTTTGTTTAACTATTTTTCCTGAAGTTTTACCTAAATATACCTCTTCCTTTATAGAATTTGTTCTAGGCTCTAAAACAATTAAATCAATAGCTAATGCCCTGCAAGCTAGTTCAATTGTATCCACTAACTTTCCTTTAAAAACTCTGGTAATAACCTCAACGCCTTTTTTATCTATCGATGCTGCGTGCTCATCTAAAAATTTATGGCTTTCACGCTCAAGTATATGGTCAATCTTAATCATAGTACCTGCTTTAGTGTAAACATTATATATTTGAACAACATAAACCTTGGCACCAAAAGCTTTTGCAAAATCAACAGCATACTGTAAATGACATTTTGCATTTTTTGAAGACCCAACAGGAACTAGAATATTTTTCATAATAGAAGACTTAAAAAGCAAAAGTAAACATTATTAATGATTCGGAAAGCGAGATTATCAGATATTGAAGAGGTTATGATGCTATCAAAAGCCTGTGCTAAACATATGATTTCTAATGGTATTTATCAATGGAATGAACATTACCCCAATAAAAAAGCTTTTATAGAAGATATTACTAGAGATGAGCTTTATATCTTAGAAATAGATGATAAAATTGTAGGTACTTTAGTGATTTCTAATTATATGGACGAAGAATATATTCCTGTACAGTGGCTAACTAAAAATAAAAACAATCTCTACATTCATAGATTGGCTATTCTTCCAGAGTATCAAAGCAAAGGTTATGCACAACAGTTTATGAGTTTTGCTGAAAAATTTGCCATAGAAAATGACTATACTTCTATACGCTTAGATACTTTTTCCAAGAACAAAAGAAACCAAAAGTTTTACGACCTTCGCGGCTATAAAAGACTAGGTGATATTTATTTTCCAAAACAAAGTAAATATCCTTTTCATTGTTACGAATTAGTATTGTGAGCAACTCCATAACTTTAAAACAAATTAACAAACTTGCTATACCAGCTTTAATTTCTGGTATTTCAGAACCAATTCTATCACTAACTGACGCAGCTATTATTGGTAATATGTCTTTAAACGCTACCGAATCTCTTGCAGCTGTTGGTGTAGTTTCTGCATTTTTATCTATGCTTATTTGGGTTTTGGGGCAAACACGAAGTGCCATATCATCGATTGTTTCACAATATTTAGGTGCTGGAAAAGTAGAGGCTGTAAAAAATTTACCCGCTCAAGCGATGTTCTTAATTACATCACTAAGTGTTTTAATTATAGCATTTACTTATCCTTTTGCAGCACAAATTTTCAAGTTGTATAATGCTTCAAATTTAATTTTAGATTACAGTGTAGACTATTATCAAATTCGTGTATTCGGCTTTCCTTTTACATTATTTACAATTGCTGTTTTTGGTACGTTTCGTGGGCTTCAAAACACCTATCACCCAATGCTAATTGCTATTACGGGAGCTGTTGCAAATATTATATTTGACTTTATATTAGTATATGGTTTTGCAAATATTATTCCTGCAATGCATATAAGAGGTGCCGCTTACGCCAGTGTTATTGCTCAAATGCTCATGGCTGGTTTATCAGCGTTTTACATATTAAAAAAGACAGATATTCCTCTGTTATTGCGTTTTCCTTTTAATCCAGAAATTAAACGATTTGCGTTAATGATTCTCAACCTATTTATTAGAACAATAGCATTAAACGTAGCGCTTTATTTTGCCACAAGCTTTGCGACCTCTTACGGACCAACTTATATTGCAGCGTACACTATTGCTATAAATTTATGGTTTCTAGGTGCCTTTTTAATCGACGGTTATGCGAGTGCTGGAAATATTTTATCGGGTAAATTATTGGGTGCAAAAGACTATAAAAATCTTATTGACTTGAGTAATAAACTCATTAAATACGGAATTTTAGTTGGTTTACTCATGGCAATAATTGGAGGTCTACTCTATTACCCTATTGGTCATGTTTTTAGCAATGATTCTGAAGTTTTAAAAGCCTTTTATGAGGTGTTTTGGGTTGTATTATTAATGCAACCGCTTTGCGCTTTAGCATTCATATTTGATGGTGTTTTTAAAGGTCTAGGTAAAATGAAATATCTAAGAAATCTACTTCTATTTTCAACATTATTGGTTTTTATTCCTGTAATAACTTATACCGATAGTATTGGCTTAAAACTTCATGGCGTTTTTATTGCCTTTACACTCTGGATTATTGCTCGAGGTTTTCCGTTAATTATAAAATTTAGGAAAACATTTAGACCGCTAGCACAAAACACTTAAATTTGAATTGTAAATCGTTATTTAATAAAATCTAAAATTGGTAATGTTCTTAATAACATTTTTAATAACACTATTGCAGGATGTCTACATTGACAAAAAACTGAAAGAAGCACCAGATGCCAGCTACGCTATCGGTGTTTTTATTGGAACTATATTACCATTTTTTGATTTTGGTGTTTATCGCATATACAATTTACAGAAATAGAAAGAAAAGATTAAAAGACGATTAAATGGATATCTTAAGTTTTTTTAGTGGAAACGGATTGTTTCTTTTGTTAGGTTTGGTTTTAGTAATCGTTTATTTTGTAAATAAGAGAAAAGGACGTAGATAATGAGTAATATTAGAATTACAAAGCAGTTTTCTTTTGAAACTGGTCATGCACTTTATGGCTACGATGGTAAATGCAAAAACGTTCACGGTCACAGTTACAGATTAGATGTTACGGTTATTGGCAAACCAATTTCTGATAATACCAATGTAAAATTTGGAATGGTCATTGACTTTGGTGACCTCAAAAAAATAGTGAAAACTGAAATTGTTGATGTTTTTGACCACGCTACGGTTTTCAATAAAAACACACCACATGTAGAACTAGCAAAAGAACTAGCAGACCGCGGACACAATGTGCTTTTGGTAGATTACCAACCTACAAGCGAAATGATGGTTATCGATTTTGCCATAAAAATAAAGAAACACTTACCGCAAAATATTAAATTACACTCCTTAAAACTTCAAGAAACTGCCACTTCATTTGCAGAGTGGTTTGCTTCAGATAATGACTAATATTCATCACATAGAAATTCCCAAAGGCAAAAAAATCTACTTTGCTTCTGATAATCATCTCGGCGCTCCAACCATAGAAGCCTCAAGACCACGCGAAAAGAAGTTTGTCGCTTGGTTAGACGAGATTAAAGAAGATGCTGCTGCAATTTTTCTACTTGGAGATTTATTCGACTTTTGGTTTGAATATAGAACCGTTATCCCAAAAGGTTTTACAAGAACCCTAGGAAAATTGGTTGAAATTGCAGACTCTGGTATACCAATCCATTATTTTGTAGGTAATCACGATTTGTGGATGAATGGCTATTTTGAAGAAGAACTTGGAATTCCTGTGTATCATAAACCGCAAGAATTTAAACTTGGAGCTAAGGATTTTTTTATAGGACACGGCGATGGTTTAGGTCCTGGTGACAAAGGCTACAAACGCATGAAAAAAATATTTAAAGGCAAGTTTTTTAACTGGCTTTTTCGCTGGGGTCATCCAGATATTGGCATGCGAATCGCACAGTATTTCTCTGTAAAGAACAAGTTAATTTCAGGTGATGATGATGCTACATTCTTAGGGGAAGATAATGAATGGCTTGCTATTTACAGTCGAAAAAAACTAGAAGACAAACATCGTGATTATTTTATATTTGGACATAGGCATTTGCCTCTACAAATTCAGCTTAATGAAACATCCAAATACATTAATCTCGGTGATTGGATACAGTATTTTACCTATGGCGAATTTGATGGTAATACTTTTGAACTAAAAAAATAGGCTATATTCTAACATATGACTGAATTAGTACTTGTTCTCCATAATTCCCAAGCGGATTGCCCTGTAATGGCATATAATGCAAACTCTTTTAGGCGTTGATTATTATTCTTAATCCGCTCAAGTATC
>NZ_JABDQL010000141.1 GCF_013042245.1 Winogradskyella sp.
ATATCAAAAATAGGTTCAAAAATCAAAGGTTTGAAAGTATCGAATCTTTAAAAGAATGGCTTCATAGCATGGTAGTCGAAATGGATAAAGAAACCATAAAATCTATCACGGGAAACCATCATTACCTCAACGCATTTAATACGGCATTTAAAAACTAAATTGGTATAATCTCAACACATCAAAGAAGATGAAAATTGGAATTCCAAAAGAAATTAAAAATAATGAAAGCCGTGTAGGAATGACACCGGCAGGAGTTTTCGAACTAACAAAAAAGAATCATACTGTATTTGTTCAAAAAGACGCTGGATTTGGCAGTGGGTTTTTTGATCAAGATTATAAAGATGTTGGTGCAATTGTTTTAGATACTATTGAAGATGTTTATGCATCAAGTGAAATGATTGTAAAAGTCAAAGAGCCTATTGCAGAAGAATATCCGCTTATAAAATCGCATCATGTTGTGTTCACGTATTTTCATTTTGCCTCTAGTGAACCTTTAACAAAAGCAATGCTTAAGAGCAACGCTGTTTGTATAGCATATGAAACCGTTGAAGATACCGATGGATCATTGCCATTATTAACACCAATGTCTGAAGTTGCTGGACGTATGGCTATTCAACAAGGGGCTAAGTACTTAGAGAAACCAATTAAAGGACGAGGCGTTCTATTAGGTGGTGTTCCAGGAGTACCACCGGGAAAAGTATTAGTGCTTGGAGCTGGAACCGTTGGGATACAAGCAGCGAAAATGGCTGCAGGTTTAGGTGCCCACGTTACAATTATGGATATCAATATGAAACAATTGCGTTATGTTAATGATGTAATGCCAAGTCATGTGGTAACAGAATTTTCTAGTGAATACAATATTAGAAAACGGATTAAAGACCATGATTTAATTATTGGAGGTGTCTTAGTTAAAGGTGCAAAAGCGCCTAAATTAATAACTAGAGATATGCTTAAGGAAATGAGGCCTGGAACTGTTTTGGTAGATGTAGCAGTGGATCAAGGCGGTTGTATTGAAAGTACAAAAGCAACAACTCACGAAGACCCAACGTACGTTATTGATGATGTGGTACATTATTGTGTGGCTAATATGCCAGGAGCAGTTCCTTACACTTCGACTTTGGCATTAACTAATGTAACATTACCCTACGTATTGAAATTGGCTAATTTGGGCTGGCGAAATGCATTAGCTAAAGATGAAGCATTAGCTAAAGGGCTTAATATTGTGAAAGGTAAAATTGTTTATGAAGAAATTGCAGAAGCTTTTAACTGGTCTGTTGAAGCGATGTAGTTTAATTAAGACTGACAAAATTTCTTAACAACCCTTTGGCTTACTTTTTGCTAGGGTTATAATAACTTTATAATTCGAAAAAAGAAAACTATGTTAGGATATTATATATTAATAGGAGCAATTGCACTTGTCAGTTGGTTAGTGAGTAACAAACTAAAGCAAAAATTTGCTTTTTACTCAAAACGACAATTACAAAATGGTATGTCTGGTCGTGAAATTGCAGAAAAAATGTTAGCGGATAATGGTATTTATGATGTTGAAGTCATATCAGTCAGAGGTCAATTAACTGATCATTACAACCCAAAAAATAAAACCGTTAATCTTAGTGAAGCTGTTTACAATCAGCGTAATGCTTCTGCGGCTGCCGTTGCAGCTCATGAGGTAGGCCATGCTGTGCAACATGCAACTGCTTATGGTGCTTTGCAAATGCGTTCGCAACTAGTACCAATTGTTAGTATTACTTCAGGGATGAGTCAATGGTTAGTTATCGGTGGTTTAATTTTAGGAGCTGCAGCAGGTGTAGGATTAGGCTATTGGGTTGCTGTGGCTGGATTAGTATTTATGGGAGCAGCTACATTATTTAGTTTTATAACATTACCAGTAGAATACGATGCTAGTAATCGTGCATTAGTCTGGTTAAAAACCAAAAACATGGTAAACCAACAAGAATACAAAGGCGCTGAAGATGCTCTTAAATGGGCTGCTAGAACCTATTTGGTTGCGGCAATTGGAGCTTTAGCATCATTATTATATTGGGGATTACAAGTTTTTGGTGGAAGAGATTAGTCTAGGTTATTTATATAAAAAAAGCTCTGAGAAATCAGAGCTTTTTTGTTTCTATTTAAGAAATCACTTACATTTATAAAAAACTAATCAATTTTTATGGAAAATCAAGTGCAAGGTCCAATTTTAGTTGGCCAATTAGAAGATAGTGAAAAGGCAACTTTCTATCGCAAAACATACATGCATGTGGCATGGGCAGTTTTGGCATTTACTATGCTCGAGTATATATTTATTACAATCTTTGAAGACACTGTTGTAAATCTAATAAACCTAATGTTTGCCAATAATTTTTCTTGGTTAATCGTATTAGGCCTTTTTTGGGTAGGAAGTTCTATGGCAGATAAACTAGCACATCACGAGTCTCGACAGACGCAATACATGGGCTTAGGTTTATACGTGTTATTAGAGGCGATTATCTTTTTACCAATGATTTACTATGCAGCTTATTCATCTACAGGCACTGATATGTTAACGCAAGCAGTTATAGTTACATTTTGCCTTTTCGGAGGATTGACAGCAGTTGTATTTATGACTAACAAAAACTTTTCGTTTTTAAAAACGGGATTAGTAATCGCGAGTTTTATTGTTGTAGGATTAATTGTAGCAGGAAGCTTGTTTGGTTTTAATCTTGGTTTATGGTTTTCAATGGCTATGGTGGTTTTTGCTGGTGCAGCTATATTATACCAAACTTCAAAAGTAAAATATGAATATACAGAAGATCAATACGTTGGTGCAGCCTTAGGTATTTTTGCAGCTGTGATGTTATTGTTTTGGTATATCCTTCAGATATTTATGTCAAGAGATTAATTATATAGATTACAAATAGATTTTAAAAAGGTTCTGAAAATTCAGAGCCTTTTTTATTTGTATTAATTTAGTATCTAAAAGACTTTAGACTAGTGATAAATTATTAAAAATAAGTCTGTTATGTGACATTTGTCACAGAGTATAACAACATGATTTAGGATATTTAATGTACAATTAAATCCAAATCAGTTATGAAAATAATTTTTATAATCTTAGTATTCGTTTTTGGTTTATTAAGTTGTAATAATTCCAAAAATTTCTCCGATATATCTCAAGAAGTGAGTTACTCAGCTAAAAAATCTCATCCAGGAAAAACACTTATGGAAAACAAATGTTACGTTTGTCATAGTCTAACAGCAGCCCACGATAATAGGTTGGCGCCGCCTATGATTGCCGTAAAAAAACATTATATAAATGATAACACTACTAAATTAGAGTTTACTAAATCTTTGAAAGCTTGGGTAAAAAATCCTAACGGAGTTGACGCTAAAATGTTTGGTGCTATTAGGCGATTTGGAGTTATGCCAAAAGCTGAATATTCTGATGAGGTGATTACTCAAATAGCAGATTACATTTACGATAATGATATAGAATCTCCAAAATGGTTCGAAGAACATTACAAAAACCAAAAAGGAAAAAGAAACTAAAGCTAAGGATTAGATTTTTATTTGTCTATCAATCTGTTGCTGTAAGGATATAAAAGTTTCAGTTCGGGAGACACCTGATATACTCTGAATCTGAGTATTTAATACATACATTAAGTGTTCATTGTCTTTGGCTAGTATTTTTATAAAGATACTCCAGTTACCCGTGGTGTAGTGACATTCTATAACTTCGGGGATGCGTTTTAGTTGTTTTACAGCTTCAGGATTGCTTACAGCTTTATCTAAGTATACACCAACAAATGCCATAGTTGTGTAACCCAAAACTTTAGGATTAACAATAAACTTTGAACCTGATAGAAGTCCAGATTTTTCCAATTTTCGGAGTCTTTGATGAATTGCAGCTCCGGAGATACCAACATTTCTGGCAATTTCTAAAATGGGTGTACGAGCATCTTCCATAAGTGCCCGAAGTATCTTTTTGTCAATGCCATCTATAAAAATACCTTTATCGTTAACTTTCACAGTGATTTTTGTTTTAATCTGAAAGTCAAATGTAAAAAATTAATATTAATTGTAAGTCTGCGTTAAGGATGGTAGTGAAAATCCCGCAGCGTAGCGAGGAATTGTAAAGAACAGCCTGACCACCCTTTTTTAGCGCAGTAACGCCAAAAAAAATAATTATCTATTTAGCGGATTGTAGCCTAAGTACTCTACTTCTTTTTCTGTAAATTGAATACCGTATTCTTTAAGCTCTTCGAGAATAGGCGAGTACACTTCTTTGGTGATAGGTATTTGTACGCCAGGAGTTTTTATTTTTCCGTTAAGTATATCTAAAGCTGCTATTGCTACAGGTAAACCAACTGTTTTTGCCATAGCAGTGTAGGTTTGGTCTTCTCCGACTACAACCATTGTAGAGTCTATTTGATATTGTTCCCCATTGCGTTCATAACCAAACTTATGGTACATAACAATCATATCTTTATCGTCTTGACTTAAAGTCCAACTATCCATTAATATCTTTTGAAGAATTTGTGCAGGTGTCGCTTTTTTTAGCTCAACCATCTTTGTACTACTGAAAATATCTAGTTCCAGAAATTTATCCCAAACAATGTCGTCTTGGTCAATTTTCAGGGCATGTCTAAACTTCAATTCTACCGAGTCGGTTGGACTGTAAGGAAGAAAAGCATTAACAAAATTACGATAGCTCATGTTTTCGCTATCATCGATGGTATAGCTATCGTCCGTCATACCTAATTGCACGAAAACATTCCACGCACGACTAAAGCCCACACGTCTCATAGTACCTCGATATAGGGTTTTAATATGTTCTAATCCGTAAACGTTCTGATATTTTAAGGAATCTCGATTGGCATAAGCCTCAAAACGACCGTAGTTGTCTATTTCTAAAAATTCGGTACGTCTAAACAATCGATTATAAGGAATATATTTAAACTGATTTTCTTGTAGAAACTTTGCTGCACCACCTTGTCCAGCAGTAACGACATTCCTTGGGTTCCAAGTGAACTTATAATTCCAAAGATTATTGTCACTTTCTGGAGCTACCAGACCACCTGTAAACGACTCAAACAAAATCATTTTACCACCATTATCTCTAATATGGTCAATAACTTGCATGGCACTCATGTGGTCAATGCCTGGGTCAACACCAATCTCATTCATAAAGACCAAATTATTGGCTTTTACTTCCTCGTCCAAGGCTTGCATCTCTTCACTAACATACGATGCAGTCACCATATGTTTAGCATATTTAATACAGTCCTTGGCAGCCTCAATATGAAATCTCGCTGGTAGCATGGATATAACAATATCAGCTTTTTTAATAGCCTTTGTTCGTGAATCTCCATTAAAAACATCTAAATGAACAACAGAAACATTTTTGTCTGTAGTAACTAGTTTTTTTGCATTATCAATATTCAAATCTCCAATAGTAATATGAAGATTTTCGGTTGAAGATTTATCTAATAAATATTTTATGAGGTAAGAAGACGATTTCCCTGCACCAATAATTAAAATCTTTCGCATAGTGGCTTAATATAACTAATTTTGTTAACTACTAATGTAATAAATTCGATTTCGATTTAGAGTCAAAAACCAACTTTAATTATGAACAAAAAACTATTACTTACAGGAAGTATCTTTGGAATTTTCGCAATTATTTTGGGCGCATTTGCTGCTCATGGGTTAGAGAAACTAGTTGATGAAAATTCTATAAAATCATTTGAAACAGGTGTACGCTACCAAATGTATCACGCTTTTTTATTACTTATATTGGGACGTAGTTCTTTTTTGCCTGAAAAGGTAAAATCTAGAATATGGATATTGACGATTGTTGGGATATTTTTCTTTTCTTTTTCAATCTATGCATTGGCAACAAATAGTTTAACCAGTTTTAACTTTAAAACCATTGCTTTTATAACACCAATTGGTGGATTAATACTTATTTTGGCTTGGGTTTTAATGTTGATTACTATCTTAAAAACTAAAACTGATTAACAGTTTTGCAACGTTATGTTCTAAAATAAAGTTTTATTTTTACAGCCTAATACAACACAAAAAATATGGTAAATTCAGACCAATCTACGAAAACGATTTCGTTAGAAAAGTATGGGATTAAAAATGCAAAAGTTAACTATCAACTATCTCCAGATGAATTACAGTCAAAAACTGTTGAAAATGGACAAGGTGTAGAAACTGCTAATGGGACTTTAGCCGTAAATACAGGTGAGTTTACAGGCCGTTCTCCGATGGATCGTTTTATTGTAAAAGACAGTATTACAGAAGATCGTATTTGGTGGGGAGACATCAATATTCCTTTTCAGAGCGATAAATTTCAGAGGTTATATGACAAGGTGGTTAAGTACCTATCTGAAAAAGAGGTATTTGTTAGAGATAGCTACGCTTGTGCTGATGAAAATTATAAATTAAACATCAGAGTTATTAATGAGTATCCTTGGAGTAACATGTTTGCCTATAACATGTTTTTACGCCCAACAGAAGAAGAATTAAAAGATTTTACACCAGAGTGGACTGTTGTTAATGCACCTGGTTTTATGGCGGATGCTGAGGTTGATGGTACACGTCAACATAATTTTGCAATTTTAGATTTTACTCGCAAAATTGCTTTGATAGGCGGAACAGGTTATACTGGGGAAATAAAAAAAGGTATTTTTTCTGCGTTGAATTTTATTCTGCCAGTATTTAAAAACACCTTACCAATGCACTGCAGTGCTAATGTCGGTATAGAAGGTGATACTGCTATTTTCTTTGGGCTTTCCGGTACCGGAAAAACAACATTATCTACTGATCAAGATAGAAGTTTAATAGGAGATGACGAACATGGTTGGACGAGTGAAAACATTGTTTTTAATTTTGAAGGTGGTTGTTATGCAAAAGTTATTAATTTATCACAAGAGCAAGAACCAGAAATTTATGGTGCTATCAAAAAAGGTGCAATTTTAGAAAACGTCATTCTAGATGATAAAGGTGAGGTAGAATTTGCTGATACTTCGATTACGCAAAATACTAGAGTAAGCTATCCAATTTATCATATTGAGAATATTAAAATACCGTCAATTGGTAAGAATCCAAAAAATATCTTCTTCTTAACGGCGGATGCTTTTGGTGTTTTGCCTCCAATATCTAAGCTTACACCAGCACAGGCAGCGTACCATTTTATATCGGGTTACACTGCAAAAGTTGCAGGTACAGAAGCAGGTGTTGTTGAACCTCAACCTTCTTTTTCAGCATGTTTTGGAGCACCTTTTATGCCACTTCATCCTACGAAGTATGCAGAAATGTTGAGTAAAAAAATGAAAGATTCTGGAGTTAACGTTTGGTTGGTTAATACAGGTTGGACAGGTGGTCCTTATGGTGTTGGTTCTCGTGTAAAGCTTAAATATACACGAGCAATGATTAATGCAGTATTAAATGGAGATTTAGGGCTTTATAATTACGAAGATTACCACATTCATTCTGTTTTTGGTGTAGCGCAACCAAGAGAGTGTCCAGGAGTGCCTACGGCGGTATTAAGTCCAAGAACAACTTGGAATGATGATGCAGCGTATTATAAAATGGCATTTAAATTGTCTAATGAGTTTAGAAAGAATTTTAGACAATTTGAAGACTATGCTTCTGAAGAAATCAGAAGAGGTGGCCCACAACGTTATGCATTTTAGAAAATAATCTTTAAGCAAAAAAAGCGATTCAAAATTTTGAATCGCTTTTTTTATAGCTATAATTGGATATTACTTTCCTTTATTAACTTCGTCTATATATTTTTTCAACGCCATAGTCATTGAAGGTGTTTCAGGAGTTGGTGCTGCAATATCTACTCGTAACCCTTTTTCTTCAACAGCTTTTATAGTTGTGTTTCCAAATACAGCAAGACGTGTTTCATTTTGTTTAAAGTCTGGGAAATTCTTAAATAAAGAATCAATACCAGATGGACTAAAAAACACCAAAATGTCATAAGTTACATTCTCTAAATCAGATAAATCACTTATTACTGTTTTATAAAATGTAGCTTGCGTCCATTTAACACCTAAATTATCTAAGGTTTCTGGAATAATAGGTTTTACTTTATCTGTTGTTGGTAACAAAAATGTTTCGTCCTTGTATTTTTTTATAAGAGGAGAAAGCTCATTAAAAGTTCGCTTACCAACATAAATTTTGCGTTTTCTATAAACCACGTATTTCTGTAAGTAGTATGCTACAGCTTCAGACTGACAAAAATATTTCATCGTATCTGGAACTTTAAAACGCATTTCTTCAGCTACTCTAAAGAAATGGTCTACAGAGTTACGACTTGTTAGGATAATAGCAGAGAATTTAGAAAGGTCAATTTTTTGTTGCCTGATGTCTTTTGCTTCAACACCTTCAACATGTATAAACGGTCTAAAATCTACCTTGACCTTTTGACGTTCTTGTAAATCGAAATAAGGAGAATTCTCAATTTTAGGTTCTGGTTGTGAAACCAATATCGTTTTTACTTTCATGGGCGAAACGCTTTTTTTTAACCGAAATAATCTTTAAATACCTTATATAAAATAACATAAGGTCCAATTTCGAGAGCGCAAAGATACAATAAAAAATAGAAAAAATTATGAATTACTTCTTTTTGATAGGGTTTTAAAAATCGTATAAATCCACTGAGATTTATTAAAAATAATAGGCTTAAGCTTACATATATTGTAAGTTTTTTATCTAAATCACTAAATAAAAGAAGGATGTTTATTAAGACTAGGATAAGCCCAGAGATGTACTTAAAGCTATTTTTGTGTAATAGGTATATTTTTACTAAATCTAAAAATTCAAAATAATAACCAACAACTCGCTCTAAAAAAGATTTTAAGATAAGAATTATTATAAATACCAAAACTATAGATGGTAAAACGGAATAAACCTCAAATGTTTGAGTTATTAAGTTTTTTAGAATCAGAAAACTAAAAATTCCTGCTGATATAATAAAATTTGCAAAAAGAAGTATATTAAAAAAATCGAATTCTTTTCTCTCACGAGCATATAATTTTAGGTACTTAATATTATAGGTAACAGACAAAAAATCATTAAATCGTGTAGTAAACAACTGCCTTGTAGCAACAAGAAGTAACAAACAAACCAAAATTAGTCCTGTAAATAGATCTTGTGTAAAATACTCTCTTAGCATTGGGCTAATTTATAAATAAAAGTTCGGAATAGATTTTAAATTCTAAAAGCAAAATAAAAGGATATTGTTGTTCAAAACTTTACATTTGTCAAAAGTGAAAATGCATGAGTGATGCTATTGTCATTATACCAACTTACAACGAGAAGGAAAATATTGAACCTATAATTGAGGCCGTTTTTGCGTTGTCAAATTTTTTTCATGTTTTAGTTGTTGACGATAACTCTCCAGATGGTACAGCAGCTCTTGTAAAAAAGATGCAATCTGTTTTTTTAGATAAATTATATTTGCTTTCTAGGTCTGCTAAAAATGGTTTAGGCACAGCATACATTGATGGTTTTAAATGGTGCTTAGAAAGAGATTACGATTACATTTTTGAAATGGATGCCGATTTCTCTCATAATCCCGAAGATTTAGTTAGGTTATACCAAACGGTCAGTACTACAGACGCAGATGTAGTTGTAGGTTCAAGATATATTAAGGGAGTTAATGTTGTAAACTGGCCTTTGACTCGTATTCTCTTGTCCTATGGCGCTTCTCTGTACGTTAAATTAATTACAGGGATGCGTGTGCAAGACCCAACGGCAGGTTTTGTCTGCTATAGCCAAAAAGTATTAAAGGCGATAAACCTAGATGAAATAAAGTTTATCGGTTATGCGTTTCAGATTGAAATGAAGTTTAAAGCCTTTAAAAAAGGTTTCAAAATTGTTGAGATTCCAATTATCTTTACAGACCGAATAAGGGGCAAGTCTAAAATGTCTAGCGGTATAATTTCAGAAGCCATTTTTGGAGTTATAAGTATGAAATGGAATAGTTTATTCAATAAAAATTAAATAATGAGCAAACAAACTCTTATAAAGAATGCCAAGATCGTAAACGATGGTGTTATTACAGAAGGTGATATTCTAATAAAAGACGATATAATTAAGGAAATTAATTCGTCTATAAGTGTAAAGTCGGCAGATGTTAAAGTTATTGATGTTGAGGGTAATCACGTTTTTCCTGGGATGATTGATGACCAAGTACATTTTAGAGAACCTGGCTTAACGCACAAAGCCAATATTGAAACTGAATCTAAGGCAGCCATAGCAGGAGGTATCACATCTTTTGTGGAGATGCCAAATACCAATCCACAAACGACAACTATTGAAAAGCTTGAAGAAAAATTTGCAATTGCAGCAAAATCGTCTTACGCCAACTATTCTTTTATGTTTGGTGGTACTAACGACAATCTAGAAGAGATTTTGAAAGTTGACCCAAAATCTGTTGCTGGTCTAAAACTGTTTTTAGGGTCGTCTACAGGGAATATGCTAGTTGATGACCCACAAGTTTTAGAAAGAATATTCTCAAGTACCGATATGGTTATTTCTGTGCATTGCGAAGATGAAGCAACTATACGTAAAAATCTAACTAAATATAAAGAAGAATATGGCGATGATATCCCTATGGAGTTTCATCCTATTATAAGAAGCGAAGAAGCATGTTATTTGTCTTCTTCAAAAGCTATTGAATTGGCAAAAAAAACAGGAGCAAGATTACACGTTTTTCATCTATCAACAGCAAAAGAAACAGAGCTTTTTACCAATAAAATTCCATTGAAGGATAAAAAAATCACTGCAGAAGTTTGTATACATCACCTTTGGTTTTCTGACGAAGACTATAAAACTAAAGGCAGCCGTATTAAATGGAATCCCGCTGTAAAAACTGCCAAAGACAGAGACGGATTATGGAAAGCGCTTTTAGATGACAGAATTGACGTTATTGCTACAGACCATGCTCCACATACAATCGATGAAAAGAATAACCCTTACACAACGGCACCTTCTGGCGGGCCATTGGTTCAACATGCCTTTGTAGCCTTATTGGAAGCTTACCATAAAGGTAAAATTTCATTAGAAGTTATTGCTCAAAAAACAGCGCATAACCCAGCCATTCTATTTGATGTTGAAAAACGCGGCTACATAAAAGAAGGCTACTATGCAGACTTAATTTTAGTAGATTTAAATAACCCTTGGACAGTAAACAAGGAAAATATTCTTTATAAATGCGGATGGTCTCCTTTTGAAGGCAATACCTTTAAAAGCCGGATTACGCACACTTTTGTAAATGGAATATTGGCTTACAATAATTTTAAAGTTATGGATGTTAAAGCTGGTAAACGCTTAACTTTTGATAGGTAATTAATGAAAAAATTTTTAGCCATATCAGTTGTTGTTTTGTTGGTTTTAGGATGCGAGCCAAATCTAAAACCCAAAAAGCCAGACAATCTTATTCCTAAAGAGAAGATGACAAATCTACTTTACGATATGTTTATTACAAGTTCGGCAAAAGGTATCAACCGCCCAAAATTTGAAAAGCTAGGTCTTAATCCTGAAACATATATTTTAAAAAAATATAGTATTGATAGTTTACAGTTTGCAGAAAGCAATAACTACTACGCGTACGATATTAAGATTTATAAATCTATGATAGAAGATGTAAAAAGAAAAATATCTGCTGAGAAAGAAAAGTATGTAGCCATTGATAAAGAAGAACAAAAGGAAAAAGATCGCAAAAAGGATTCTTTAAAAAAGCTGCTACAACGATTAAAGGTAAATCCTAATTTAGAAGTAATTAAGCCAAAGAAAAAGAAGAAAAAGACACTTTCCCGCGAAGTGTGTAAGTAAAATTTACAGGATTAGCTTTTTCATAGTTTAATTCTGTTTTCAAATATAGCTAAAAATTGGTTTAAAATGATTCCCCAATTTCTAATAGGCATTT
>NZ_JABDQL010000146.1 GCF_013042245.1 Winogradskyella sp.
TATTGAAAAATCAGATATACAGAAAGCGAGTAAGGTGAGATCTACTAAAGGACTGAGTCTACATGTTTATGGACGATTAGCCGCAGCCTTTATAACACTAATATTTAACTCTTGATTCGCATTATTAGTAATATCTATTGCTGCTACTTCCAAGTTATTTATATAATCCCAATATTCTTTATAGTTTAATTTTTGATCTCTTAAGGATTTATTGACAACATGCTGGTGCAAACTATATTGATACCCTGTTGTTTTTACTTCCACCTGTGCAGATATATCTCCAGTAGATGTTAAATTTACATTAGCCGTTGTTATTTGCTGGCTGTCCTCTGCGTCATATACTTTGGTATGCACTATTTTACCACCTTCTGGAGTTACCAAAAGCACATCTCTATCATCTGTAAAACCAGCTGTAAAACCAAAGGGATTGGTTTGGCTTGTGCACTCTAAGAAGATATTTTCTTCATTATTAGGCAGGCATAAAATAACATGATTTCCTTCGGTTACAGAAAACTCACTATCAATGCTTTTTATATCATCATTTCCCCATACTACGGTATAATAAGACGGCACTCCGACAGCTTCTAAAAGTGCCTTGGTATAATTGGTTAAGCCTTTACAATCTCCATATCCCAATTTATCAACATCCATGGCATCCATAGGCTTCCATCCTCCAATACCAACTTGAACACTAATATATCTAGTTTTATCTTGCATGTATTGGTATATAAGCTTTGCCTTCTCGAGGTTGTCTGTTGTATTTGCAGTTAATGCTTTTACCTCATCAATTGCTGATTGCGGAATTGCATCTGTACCAGCAATTAACTTGTTGTACATCCATTTCCCAAAGTCTTCCCAATTATTGTTTTCGCCTTTAACACCTTCCATATTAAAGGTGCTTAATGCAGGTTTTAAACTCGGTATAATATTAGAAATTCCTAGATTGTATGCTTCGTACTTAATGCCACTTAATGTTTTGGCTTTTACATGAGTCTCTGATAACACTTCAATATTATAAGCCTCAAAATTTTCTGTTTTTGTTCTAACTATTACATCTGAATTATTGACGATTTTGTATTCAGAATTTTCTACCGACACATAATAATCATCTATGGGACGCCATTGAGGCACAAAGGCTGTACTTTTCATTTGTACCTCTGAAACATACTCAATAGTGTAAGGATATTTGACCGGTGTGTAACTCAAATATTTTACACGATTATCAGAATACAATGTCCCTCCGCTTACAGCACTTTGATCAGAAAAATCCCTAAGCTTAAATTTTTTAATTTCTTTCCCAGACTCGTTATAAATCCAGGCCTCCATTTTCTTTATTTTAGTATTACTATCATAAGCCTCATAGGCATTTTGATGACGATTACCATACTCGTTAAAGACAGTTACAATACGTGTTGTAGTAACATACATATCGTCAAAATCATTGATTTCGATAATCTGCTTATCAAACCTTACTACTGCGTTGGCTTTAACTTTTAAACTTATTGGTATCGTACTAGCTTTGTAATCTATGTCTGACTGAGACGAAGAAACTGCAAACAAAAGAAAAAAGACACAAACAAATAGTCCTTTTATATACTTCATTCAAATTTAAATTGTTGAACAATATAACACTTGAAAAGTAATTAATCAAAAGGTTAATGTAAATTTATTCTTACACTTTTTCTTTACTATCAATAATTATGGTAACCGGGCCATCATTTAGTAGATTCACTTTCATATCGGCTCCGAATGCTCCTGATTGAATAGTGTTATCAATTGCTTTTTGTAAAGCTACCTTGAAGTCTTCATATAGTGGTATTGCAAGTTCTGGTTTTGCTGCTTTAATGTAACTTGGACGGTTGCCCTTTTTTGTAGAGGCATGTAGTGTAAACTGACTAACAACTATAATATCGCCATTAACGTCTATAACAGATTTATTCATGACGCCATTATCATCAGAGAAGATACGTAATCCTGAAATTTTTCGGCATAGCCAATCAATATCCTCCTGTGTATCTTCTTCAATTATGCCTAAGAGAATTAAAAGACCCGTTTTGATTGAAGCTACTGTTTTATGATTTATGGTAACTGATGCCTCGGAGACGCGCTGTATAACTACTTTCACCTATTTAAATTTTTGTAATATTCTTTTGCTTAGAATTTAATTATGTCGATTGTTGTTGAACGCTGTCTGATAAATGCCCTTTATGGGCTTTCATGTGTTTATATTTATTGTTTTTTTAAGGACACATGCTGTTCGGTATTAATCATTCCTTTGGGTGATAGTATGTTTAGCATGCGCGTTTCATAATTTAATTTTCATCCCAATTATCAGTTCTATAATGCTCGTCTTCACCTTCTAAAATTTGAATATAACTTCGATACCTAGAATAGGACACCTCATCATTTTCTAAAGCAGCTTTAACGGCACACTTTGGCTCTTTTAGGTGCAAGCAATTATTAAACTTACAATCTTGTTTCAAAGCAAAAAACTCCGGGAAATAATCGCCCACTTCTTCTTTTTCCATGTCTACAACTCCAAAACCTTTAATACCTGGCGTATCAATAATTTTTGCATCAAAACTTAAATCGAACATCTCTGCAAATGTTGTTGTGTGTTGCCCTTGCATATGCAGGTTTGATATTTCTTTAGTTTTGAGGTCTAATGAAGGCTCAATAGCGTTAACCAAAGTAGATTTTCCAACTCCTGAATGACCTGCAAACATTGATATTTTTCCTATCATCAGCTCTTTTACTTTATCAATATTTTTTTCTGTAGTCGCTGAAATACCAATACATTCGTATCCTATTTTTCTATAAATACTTGCTAAGTATCTGACTTCCATTATAGTTTCTTCATCATAAGCATCAATCTTATTAAACAACAAAACAGTTTTTATACTATAAGCTTCTGCGGTAACTAAAAATCGATCTATAAAGCTAGTAAATGTAGGTGGATTTTCTATAGTGACTAATAAAAACACTTGGTCAATATTAGATGCAATAATATGAGTTTGCTTGGAGAGGTTTACAGACTTGCGTACAATGTAATTTTTTCGTTCTTCAATACGGTTTATAACACCTGTTTGGGTATTATTTTTTGTTTCAACATCGAAAGTTACATTATCTCCTACAGCTATTGGATTTGTACTTTTAATACCCTGAATTCTAAATTTCCCTTTTATACGGCACTCGTAAAACTTACCGTTTGGTGTTTTTACGGTGTACCAGCTGCCTGTTGATTTGTATACGGTTCCTGTCATAGATTACTTTACAAAGTAACAACATTTACAAAAAGATAATGATATAATTATTACTTATATTCGACAATAATTTTTAACACAATCAATTACTATGAAAAAAATCTTATTATTATCGATCTTATCATTGTTTTGTTTATCTGTCTTTGGACAGACAAACCTTTATCAAAATCCTGAATTTGATAACTAAACTAAAGATCATAAAATAATTGCTGTTGTTCCTTTCAAAACTACTGTTAAGTTAAGGCCAAAAAAAATGAAAGAGTTAAAAGAAGGTGATTTGGAGAGAATAGAAAAAGCTGAAGGAGAAGGACTTCAAGTCGCTATGTATTCTTGGTTCTTAAAAAGAAAAAAAAGAGGAACATTGAAAGTTAATGTACAAGACCCTAAAAGAACAAATGCAATACTTAAAAAATCTGGTATCACATATGAAAACATACAAGATCAGTTACCAGAAGATTTGGCAAAAATATTAGAGGTAGATGCTGTAATTTCAGGCACATTCGAAACTGACAAACCCATGTCTGATGGTGCTTCAATAGCCCTAGGAATGGTATTTGGCTTTTTTGGCTCAACAAATTCGGCGGTATTAAACATGAGCATTCATAATGGCACAGATGCAGAATTATTATGGAACTATAACAAAAAAGTAAGAGGAAGTATTGGAAGTGATTCAGACGATTTAGTAAATAAGCTTATGAGAAAAGCTTCAAGACGCTTAGGCTATACCGAATAATAAAATAATTTATATTCCAAAAAAAGGCTTGCAAATTGCAATCCTTTTTTTGTATTAATTTAATTATTTATAATTCTCTCTTGATGATTAATTGATTCTTGATGGATTGCTTTAAACATTCGGAGTACAAAATCTTCACTTAGTCCTTTTCCTTCACCTTCGAGTATCATTTTTCCTAAAATTTCGTTCCATCGTTTAGATTGTAAAACAGCTACGTTATGGTCCTTTTTAAGCTGACCAATAGCATCTGCAATATTCATACGTTTCCCCAACATCTCTATGAGCTGATGGTCAACTACATCTATCTGAGTTCTGAGTGTGTTAATCTTATTTTTAAACTCAGCAGCTTCCCCTATCTCTTTACGTATACGTAAATCTTCAGTATATTTTATCAACGTATCAGGTGTGATTTGTTGAGCTGCATCACTCCATGCTTTATCTGGAGTATGATGTGTTTCTATCATTAGACCATCATAGTTTAAATCTAATGCTGTTTGACTAAGCTCAAAAATAATATCGCGACGTCCTGCAATGTGAGATGGGTCTAAAATTAATGGTAAATCTGGAAAACGATTTTGTAGATCTACTGCAATTTGCCATTCTGGATTATTACGGTATCTCGTTTTTTCATAAGTTGAAAACCCTCTATGAATTACACCCAAATTCTTTACATCTGCCGTATAAAAGCGTTCTACTGCTCCTAACCATAAAGCCAAATCTGGATTTACAGGATTCTTGATTAAAACAGTTTTATCGGTTCCTTTTAAAGCATCTGCGATATCTTGTACAATAAATGGACTCACCGTTGTACGTGCTCCAATCCAAAGTATATCGATATCGTGTTTCAAAGCTAAATCTACATGATTAGCATTAGCAACTTCTGTAGTGGTTAACAAGCCTGTTTCTTCTTTTGCACGTTGCATCCATTTGAGTCCAAGAGCTCCGACACCTTCAAAATTTCCTGGGCGTGTTCTTGGTTTCCAAATACCAGCTCTAAATACGGTAGTATCACTATCTTTTAACTGGTGTGCTATTTTTAACACTTGTTCTTCTGTTTCTGCACTGCATGGACCAGCAATAACTAACGGATGGTCTAACCCAAAAGCGTCTAGCCAGTTTCTCAATTCTTTTTTATTTTCCATATTTTCCTTTTTCTTTTATTTAATTCCGTTAAGAATTTGCTTTATATAATTTGTTGATTCCATTTCTTGATAGACCGATTGAAAATCATCATTCTCCATCAAGGTTTTGAAATGCTTTAAGTTGTTTATGTATTCATCTAATGTTTCAATAACATTAGTTTTATTCTGTTCAAAAATTGGTGTCCACATTGCTGGTGAACTTTTAGCTAAGCGTACTGTACTCTCAAATCCACTACCAGCCATATCAAAAATATCACGCTCGTTTTTTTCTTTTTCAATCACAGTTTTTCCTAGCATAAATGAGCTAATGTGCGATAAATGCGAAACGTATGCAATGTGTTTATCGTGAGCTTTTGGGTTCATATACCGAATACGCATCCCTAAGTCTAAAAAAAGCTTCAAAACTTTCTCCTGAAGTTTAAAAGCGGTTTCTTCGACCTCGCAAATAATATTAGTTTTATCTTGGAACAAACCAGTAATTGCCGCTTTTGGCCCTGAAAATTCCGTACCAGCGATAGGGTGTGCTGCCAAATAATTTCTTCTGTTTGGGTGCTCTTTAACCTTGGAACAAATATTCTGTTTGGTTGAACCAACATCAAAAACAACAGTATTTTCTGAGATGTTATCTAAAACTTGAGCTAAAATTTCTATAGTTGCATCTACAGGAATTGCAACAATCACTATATCTTCCTTTGAAAGCTCTTTAATTGAAGTCTCTCCATCAATAATACCTAATTTTATAGCCTCTTGTATATGTTTCGCATTGGCATCGATAGCACGAATTTTAACTTCAGGATATTTTGACTTTATATCTAAAGCAAAACTTCCGCCTATTAATCCAACTCCTATAATAGCCACATTCTTCATCTTACTTTACTCTTGCAATAGCTTCATTAATAACTGATTCTTCTTCACAAATAGAAAACCTCACATAACCTTCACCATTACTTCCAAAAACAGTTCCTGGAGCAATAAATATATTGTGCTCTTTAAGTACTAAATCTGTAAATTCTTCACTCTTTATATGTGGTGGTAATTTTGCCCAAACAAATAGTCCTGAAACATCATCATCACAAGTACAATTAAGCGCTTCGGCTAATTCTCGCACCAATTTTCGTCTTTTTCTATAAATACTATTTAAACTTTCAAACCACATGTTTGAACTCTTTAAGGCTTCGATAGCACCTTTTTGAATGCCATAAAACATTCCAGAATCCATATTACTTTTCACTTTTAAAACTGCGTTCACATAATCATAGTTACCAACAACCATACCTGCTCGCCAACCAGCCATATTAAAAGTTTTGCTGATAGAGTTTAACTCTAAACATACATCTTTTGAATTTCTATACTGCAGTATACTTTTTGGGTTATCGTTGAGGATAAAACTGTATGGGTTATCATTTACTATTAAAATATCGTGACGTTTTCCAAAAGCGATAACGTCATCATAAAATTTGTGAGGAGCATTACTACCTGTTGGCATATTTGGATAATTAGTCCACATAATTTTCACCTTACTTAAATCCATACGCTCTAAGGCGATAAAATCTGGCAACCAATTATTATCTTCCTTTAAATCGTAAAAAATGGGCTCAGCTTCTAACAATTTTGCAACACTAGCATAGGTTGGATATCCTGGATTAGGGATTAAAACACAATCTCCTTTATTTAAAAAAGCCATTGAAATATGCATGACACCTTCTTTGCTTCCCATTAGCGGTAACACCTCAGTTTTTGCACTTAATGAAACTTTATAACGTGCTTTATAAAAATCCGCAACAGCATCTCTAAATTGTGGAATACCTTGATAACTCTGATATTTATGCGCACCTGCATGATGTAGACTTTCCTCCAAAGCCATAACAGCTTTTAATGGCGGATCCAAATCTGGGCTACCAATACCAAGGTTAATAATAGGCTTGCCTTGTGACTTTAAAAAAGCAACTTCCTTTAATTTTACTGAGAAGTAGTATTCTTCTACCTGTTTTAATCGGTCAGCTACTTCTATCATAATTTTGCGTTTTTATATTCACCAAGAACTTTAAAATTTTCTGCCATAATATTTACTATAGATTTTGCTTTTTCGTAATCCGAATACTTGTCAAAAGTAACATCTATAAAAAAAGCGTATTTCCAAGGTGTATTAATTTTTGGTAAAGATTGAATTTTAGTCAAACTCAGCTTACAATCACTCAATACGTTAAGTACGGCAGCCAAGCTTCCTCGTTTATGGTCCAATTCAAACTTTAGTGAAGCTTTATCGATTATTCTTTTGCTATCACAGTTGTTATATTGTTTTACAATAACAAAGCGCGTTTCATTATGCTTTATAGTTTGAATGCTTTTTGCCAAAACCTCTAACCCATAAAATTTAGAAGCTGAATTACTAGCAATGGCTGCAATTCCTTTTGTATGATTTTCTGAAATAGATTTAGCTACATCTGCTGTATCCTTAGCCTCGACTAGTTTAATTTTAGGATAGCTTTTAAAAAATTCCTTGCACTGTAATAATGCCATAGGATGCGAATGTACTTCTTTAATTTCTTCAATACTTTGATTTGATAATGCCATTAAATGATGCTGAACATCCAAATAATATTCTCCAATAATATGCAAGTCATGACTATCAATTAAAGCATAATTTGGGATTATTGATCCTGCTATAGAATTTTCTATAGCCATAACAGCAACCTCGACTTTATTTTCTAAAAGTGAATCTACAAGTGCATCAAAAGTCATGCATTCCAAAAGCACTTTGATTTCATCAAAATACGCCTCAGCAACACTGTGGTGAAATGACCCTTTAATGCCTTGAATGGCTATACTATCTATTTTATTCATTATCATCTCTAAGTTCTAAACAAAAAAAATCTCGATGTTAAATCGAGACTTTTTAATTATATGCTTTAAATATTACATACTAAGCCTCGCTTCTTTTATTAAAAAAGTAGAAAAACCAGTTGTAATATCTTGAATTTGCTTGCATAGTTAATTATAACATTTGCTAAAGTAACTAATAAATCGAAAAATAAAAATAGTTGAAATACTTTTTTCGTAATTACGTTTTCTTTTTAATACCTATTTTTGAAAAAACCTTTTTTAGATGTCTATAGAAGTTAAAGATATTTCCAAAGTTTATGGCGATCAAAAAGCGCTAGACCATATTTCCTTTTCTGTAAAATCTGCAGAAATAGTTGGGTTTTTAGGCCCAAATGGTGCAGGAAAATCTACCATGATGAAAATATTGACCACTTATATCAACCCTACTGAAGGTAAAGCAAAGGTTAATGATTTTGATATTAATACGAGTAAACATAACGTACAAAAATCTGTAGGATATTTACCTGAACACAATCCATTATACACAGAGTTGTATGTTAGAGAGTATTTAAACTTCAATGCTGATGTATATAAAGTAAAAAAACAACGTATTGAAGAGGTTATAGAAATGACCGGCTTAACGCCTGAAGCTCACAAAAAAATTGGTCAGCTCTCAAAAGGCTATCGTCAAAGGGTAGGATTAGCGAATGCTTTATTACACAATCCTGATGTTTTAATACTAGATGAACCCACAACAGGATTAGACCCTAACCAATTGGTAGATATTAGAAATCTTATAAAAACCATTGGAAAAGAAAAGACTGTCTTCTTGTCTACTCATATTATGCAAGAAGTTGAAGCCATGTGCGACCGTGTGATTATTATTAATAAAGGTAAAATTGTAGCTGATAAACATTTAGCAGACTTACGCGAAGATCAAGAACAAATAGTTATTGTAGAGTTTGATTATCGTGTGGAAGATGCTTTTTTACTAAAACTCCCAAAAGTAATCAAGGTAAAAAACACAAACGGTTTTGTTTACGAAATCACTTTTTCTACCAAAAAAGACATGCGCTCTCATGTCTTTGATTTTGCCCATGATAATGACTTAAAAATTATTCAACTCAATCAAAAAAATACTAGCTTGGAAAGTTTATTTAGGGAGTTGACTAGTTAAAAATTAAACGTCCATTAAAAACTTCTTCTACATCAACATTTGGAGGTTGATTAACGGAAATCACGTCTCCTGTAGAAAATATAGTTCCTGTAATCGATTGCTGTGGATTTACCACCATGTTATTAGAACCACGATGGAAAATTGAAATATTTTGTACTATAAAATCTTCACCTTCAAAACGTCCGTCTCCAGCGGCAAAATTAACATTTAAGTTTTCTGCCTCACCCGAAAGGTAAAAAAAGGACAAATTATTGGACACTACATTCAAATTCTCAACATCTAGATTCAATCTAAAATCTCCTATAGGAAAACTATCTGGGGCATTAAAATCTTCAGATAACAAAGTTAAACTTTCAAAATTCAAAATACCGTCAGATTTTATTTCAAATTGGGTAGAACAACGTATCTCGGTTAAGTTTGGTATGGTTACAAACACTTTTGTAATCCCAAAATCACGGACATAATTACAGATATTATTATCCGTGAGCACTAGTTGGTTTCCTATAACCTCAACCACAACATCGTTTAATAAATTCTCTCCTGTTTGTACTCTGACTATTTGACTTGGACCTTGTTTTATAATTAATTCAATATCCCGATTGACCAAAATTCTCTCAAAATTAGCCACAGATAATTCTTCTTCAATTATGCTTCCTGCTTTTTGAAAACAGTCTGATGCAGACTCACTATCACAAGAGAGACAAAGTACTATAAACAATATGTATATTAATTTTTTCATACGAATAAATTATGTTTAAAGTTCATGTTTTCAACATTTTATATTAAACTGCTAAGAATCCCTTTTAGGTAAAATTTTCATACACATGCTTTTCGCTATTAATCATTCCTTTGGGTGATAATATGTTTAGCATGCTCGTTTCATAACCTTACACCGATTCCAAATTCTACAGCTTCTGCTTTTGCACCATGAGATTTTAAAGTAATAGCTCCAAAAAGTCTGTCACCAAAATAACGTTTTAGACCTATTCTTAAGTACGTTCTTCCTTCAAAATCAAAAGGGTAATAGACATAGTAGCCTAACTGTGTTTCGATAGATATTTTATTGATAAACAATTCGTGACCTAAAAAAAGTCCAACTCGCTTAAAATCTTCGTCTCCCGCAACACCATTTCCTAGAGCTGCTGTACTTTGAAAGCGAATTAACTCTTTTAAAAAGTTTGAAAAGAATACATCTGTTCCAAATTGTATGGCACTCTTATGATTAATACGCTTATCCGCGTATGCTGATAAGATATAAAACGGGTATTGTCCACTACCCACAATATCACTTTGATTGATTCCACTACGGAATACAAAATTGTACTTAATCGGCTCTGTATACTTTTCTGAATCCAAGTCGTCTATATATTGTTCATTTTCTTCATCTAAATTGTAGGTTACACCAGCATTTAACGCAATGGTATTAATACTTGTATTTGGCGCTTTTACATTCGCGTTTGAATAATGAATAAGGGATATTCCTGCCTGAAATCCAAAACGGTCAAAAACCCTTTCTTTTTTATAATTAAGCATTAGATATGTGCTACTCAATAGTCGAGTTCCGAAAGCAATGTTCTTTGGATTACCATTCCTATCATAAGGATTTGAGGTGTGGGCTATACCTTGACCAATTCGTAACATTAAATTCCGTTTTAGGAAATAGAAATTATAATGTGCATAGAACCCAAAATTATTTCCTAAATTTTTATTTTTAAGATTTTGATAGATAAATGAAGCGCCATAATCTGGATAATTATAACGTTGTTCCCAAGCCTCTTTTCCAAAGGTTTTTTTGTTCCAGCTTAAAATAAAACCTTCAGGCTGGCCTGTTATTAACGCAAGAATATCGTTATTGTGTAATGCTATAGTACCTTTAAAGTAATTAAAGTCTAAATATGATTCTGAAGTTTTATTTTGTGCAGATAATACTACAGAGAATAAACAAAATAAACCTAATACTTTTTTTTGCATTTCGAGATATTGAAAAGCAAATGTAAGTAAAATAGTCTCTCAAATAACTACTCTAAACAGTATGTAATCCAAAAGTAAACTACTAAAAGCTAGTGCCAATAATTTGGATTACAAATTTTAGCTGGGTATTATATTTTTTAAATATGTTCATCGCTTTTTTTTAAATACCTGTTTTTATACCTAAATCAAACACCGTTTATAGATGCAATAACCACTCTATCGAACAGTTTTTCTCCAAAATATCGTCTATTTACCTTATACACAAATGCATTTAGGTAGAGCTGTAAATAATTTCCCTTGATTTTATGATAATTGCACAAGAGTGTTATTTTAGCGTTACTTATTAAAATACGAACCCATTTGAGAGTGTCTTTTGTGGTTTGTTCACTAGATTTTTCAGTAACATGTAGTTCTACATAATCTGATATATCGACATAGGAAGTACTTTTGTTAGAAAAAACAATAGTTCTCTTATCTAATGAGCTTTCAATGGTATCATCAATCTCTTTTGAAGAATGTGTATTTAATACCTTAGCCTTAAAGTAACCTGCTTGGCTAGATTTCTTACCAGTTTCTATATCTTCTAAAATAACACTTTTTGCCATTACTGCTACATTCTTTTCACCTGCTGCTCCACGACCACGCTTAGCTTGAGATTTTTCTATATCTGTTGATGCTACTGTAAAATAACCTTCATCCATCTCTATCATGCCTTCTAGAGTGTAACGCTCACCGCTTTTCGCTATACTTTTACGTAGTTTATGCACCATAGACCATACAGGTTCATAACGCTTCAAACCTAATTGGCGCTGTATATCTTTGGCGGAAAATCCTTTCTTAGTTACGCTCATTAAAAACATTGTACGATACCATATTAAAAAGGATAGGTTCGAGTTCTCCATAATAGTACCACTACGTAATGATGTCCGAAACTTACATGCTTTACATTGATAACTCCATTTATTCTTTAACCAATAATGGTCATTACAACCACATTTCTTACAAAATACGCCTTGTGTATCTCTTTCTTGCTTAAAATGAAGACGGCATTCTTCTTCGCTTCCAAATTCCGCAGTAAAACTAAAAATATTCACAGCTAATAATGTTTTTATAATCAATGTAATATACAAAATTAGGTGTAATTACGGATATTTAATAAAATAATTTACAGAAACAAATTATTTGGATTTTTTTTATTTTACAAATATTAATAAATGCCAAAAATAAATCTAAACAATATTTTGTTTTTCTATTATTAAGAGAACCTTAAAATTTAAATCTTTTTAACATCGATTGTTTTTAGACCAAATTGAATTTCCTATTTTTGCAGCTCAACAAAAGAGGAATGATTTGACTGATTGCAACCTCTGGAAAAAATTGCTAAATACAGTGTTATGCTTTCCAAACAATTACGTCAAATCTTGAAATTAAGTAGAATTTATGGCGTATTTATTTACTTCAGAAAGTGTTTCTGAAGGTCACCCAGACAAAGTAGCAGATCAGATTAGTGATGCTTTAATCGATAACTTTTTAGCATTTGATAAGAACTCTAAAGTTGCTTGTGAAACCTTAGTAACAACAGGACAAGTAGTATTAGCAGGAGAAGTAAAGTCTGACACTTATCTAGATGTCCAACAAATTGCAAGAGATGTCATCAATAAAATAGGCTATACTAAAAGTGAATACATGTTTGACGGAAGCTCTTGTGGTGTCTTATCTGCAATCCATGAGCAATCTCCAGATATTAATCAAGGTGTAGATCGTGCAAAACCAGAAGATCAAGGTGCAGGTGACCAAGGGATGATGTTTGGTTACGCTACTGACGAAACTGAAAACTATATGCCATTAGCTTTAGAGCTTTCGCATAGATTATTAAAGGAATTGGCAGAGTTACGTCGCGAAAACAAGGACATTACTTATTTACGTCCTGATGCAAAATCTCAGGTAACTATTGAGTATAGCGACGATAATGTACCTCAACGTATCGATGCCATTGTATTATCTACGCAACATGATGATTTTGATGCTAGTGACGATGTCATGTTAGCACAAATAAAAAAAGATATCGTAGAAATTTTAATACCTCGTGTGGTTGCTAAATTACCAGTACATATTCAAAAATTATTTACAGATAACATTACATATCATATCAATCCAACAGGTGTATTTGTAATCGGTGGGCCACATGGCGACACTGGTTTAACTGGACGTAAGATTATTGTAGATACCTATGGTGGTAAAGGTGCCCATGGTGGTGGTGCTTTTTCTGGTAAAGACCCAAGTAAAGTCGATAGATCTGGTGCCTATGCCACTAGACACATAGCAAAAAACTTAGTTGCTGCTGGTTTATGCAAGGAAGTTTTAGTACAAGTCAGTTACGCCATCGGCGTTGCAAAACCTACAAGTATTAATGTTGAAACTTATGGTACAGCTACCGTAGATAAGACCGATGGTGAAATTAGCAAGATTGTTGAATCTATTTTTGATATGCGTCCATACTTTATTGAGCAACGTTTAAAGTTAAGAACACCTATATATTCTGAAACTGCTGCTTATGGGCATATGGGACGTACTCCTGAGGTTAAAACCTTAACCTTTAAAAACCCAATGGGTGAAGAAGTTACCGAAACAGTAGAGACATTTACATGGGAGAAATTAGATTACGTAGATAAAGTGAAAGCTGCTTTTGGAATTTAGTTATCTCGATAATAATAAAAAAACCTTCTCAATTGGGAAGGCTTTTTTATTTCTAATTTCTACCACCATCGCGATTAGGTGAGCGTGGTGTTGGCCATGTACGTTGTTTTCCTGTTCTTGGGTTAATTGGTAATACAATTTGTTCACGAGATGTTTTCTCTGCATCTTCTGAAGCCATATAAGCTAATACTGCTGTTAAAATAGTATTGTTTCTTACATCATCAAAAACAATTTTATCGTAAGTATCTCTGTTAGTATGCCAAGTATAATTCCAATACGACCAGTTTAATGCGCTTAAATTAAAAGCTGGCGCACCTTTAGCTAAAAATGACGCATAATCAGAACCGCCACCACTAGGCATACCAGGAAATGTCGTCTCAATATGTTTGGAAATACCATTAGGTACCGCATACAACCAACGTGACAAATAATCGTAAGAGTTTAAAAATCCACCACCAGAAATACGCACAACGCGACCCGTACCGTTATCTTGATTAAACAAAGCCTGTAATCCATCCACAACTTCTGGGTGGTCTTCTACAAATGCTCTAGACCCGTTAAGACCTTGCTCTTCGCTGCCCCAATGTCCTGCGATAATTGTACGCTTAGGATTAGAATAATATTTTTTTAATAGACGCATCGCTTCCATCATTACTAACGTCCCTGTACCATTATCGGTAGCTCCAGTGCCACCATCCCATGAGTCAAAATGAGCTGATAGCACTATATACTCGTCTGGTTTTTCTGAACCTTTAATCTCTGCAATAGTATTAAATGTTGGTACACGACCTAACTCTTTTGATTCTGCAACAATTTTTAATTTTGGCGTATTGCCTGATTCGGCTAAACGGTATAACATACCGTAATCTTCTAATTCTAAATCTACAGTTGGAATATTCTTTGTTCTAGCACTAAATATTTTATTTACACCAAATCCTCTTGACCAATTACTTGCCACGATTCCTGCAGCACCTGCATCTTCCAATATCGGAATAATTGAACGTGTGCTATAACCCGTTTTACGAATGTTATCTCGCCAAGCTTTTGATTGTGCATCTCTATCGTCTTTCATTTTTTGAAAAGACTCTTCTGTAGCAAACTCTTCCCAATTATAGTCTGGACGACCCGTTGGTTGCTTCATAGAAACTAACACCAATTTCCCTTTTACATTTGGCAACCATTTTTGAAATGATAACGAGTCTTTTATATTCTCTGGCAATACCATCACTTCTGCAGTAACACCTTCTGAACCTGTACTTGGATTCCATGCTAATTGCGTACCTCTTAAAGATTGCACACGTGGCAATATCATATCTATATGTGTAATACCGCGTTCCCAACCGCGCCATTCGCCCCATTTTTCTTTTTTAGCGTCAATACCCCAAGACTTGTATTTTTCTATAGCCCAATTATGTGCATTGAGCATTTGTGGTGTACCTACTAAACGCGGACCTACGACATCCATAAGCTCATGCCCAATATTTTCTAATTGAGAATTTTCATTAGCTTCTTTAACAATGGCTTCAATAATTGGGTCTTTATCCTGTGCAGTGGCTATACTAAAACTGAACATAGTAACGACCAAAAATAATCCTGTGAAACGTTTCATAATTTTGATTTTTGTTAGTTAGACCAACAAATTACAATAATTGAGTCACATCCAAAATCCATAAAATGTTAAAGCCCACTAAACAAACGTTTAATAGGCTTTTTTAATTTTTTTTAGAGTTATAATGTATAAATCGCTCTAAATGTTATGAATCTTGGTTGTAAGAATGTTTCTGAAGAAAATACAGATATATCACCAGCACCATTATTCACTCTAGCGTCAATATTTAATAAGTTACTTGCTCTTACTTCATATTCCCATTTGGCATCTCTGTCTTTTCTGTAGCCCAACCTAGCACTCCATACTTGATTTGATATAGACTCTTGTCCATTATCTTGATTTAAATATGAATAATCGGTAACAAAAGTGACAGCATCCCATATGTATGCATCAAAACGTATCGATGGCTCATTGACGATAAATCTTGTACTACTTAGACCTTGGTCATTATCTGTAATTTGAAAACGGTATCTTAATCTTACATTTGGCGCTTCTCTGAAATTTGTTCTAATCTCAGAGTTGTACGTTTGAGAAAACGATTCGTTAACGAAAGGTATTCCTCGATTAAGCTGATTCCTTAAGCTATAATTAAAGTTTACACCCAATCTAGTTTGTATCTTTCCAAATCTTTTACTCCAACTTCCTATTGCTGAAAGTGTCTCATCTGCAAACTGAGAGTTGAAGAACGTATTTGTAGTTACTACACTATTAAACCGAGTATCCGTTCTAATTTGGTCTATATTTTTATTGTAAGCTACTCTCGCAAAAACATTAGTATTATTAAACAAATTAAAACTTCTGTAAAATAAACTTAAACTATGTGACAATCCATTTTGTAATTCAGAGTTACCAAAAGATAATCTATCAAAACTATTAAGTACTAAACCTTCAGCAATGCTAGTAACATCTGTAAACTGATTGTTCATACGATAATTAAATGTTAAGCTCTCTGACTTTTTAAATTGCACTCTGGCTTCTAACTCAGGAAGAATTCTGAAGAAATTATCTTCAAATTTTTCTCCAAATTGCACATTCTGGTTACCATATGCATGTACAGATAAGCCTGGTCTAAATGTAAATTTTCCAGTCCTTACATTATAACGAGTTGCTAAATAAATGTCACTAAAATTATACTGCGTGTCATTTATTGCACCTAACACGTTACCGTCTCGGTCAGCTATAGTTGGATTAATATCTTGTGTATTACTGGAGTCATTTTCGTCTAAAAACTGAAAAATATCAGAGTCAAAATCTTGACGACTTAATATTGTACCTAATGTAAAACTAATATTACTCTTTGGGTTTAAGATATTATAGTAATCTACCTTGGCATCTAATTGATTAGATTTTACTTTTTGATTTTGGCCAAGTCTGTAAAAATCTAGACTTTGATTTAAGCCTAGTGACTGCGCAGTACTGTCATAAGGGTCATTACCTGGATTTTCCGGAGTGGGATTAGCATCTGGTTCATTATTTAGAAATGCGTTATAAAAAGGATCTTCATTACGGATTAAATGCTGTGCTTCGAGTGCAAAAATATTATTCTCGTTTAGTGTATAATAATAATTTATATTTTGATTAATGCTAAAAGGTGTTACCTTATCTAATTGAGAACTTACATCAAAAATATTACTATCCTCAGTCTGTAATTCTGAATCTTTAGACAAGCGTGCTATAACATCATAATCTAATTGATTATTAGAGTTTGGTTTATAAGATGCACTTAATTTTGCTAAACCCTGGTCTGATGCCTCACGCCCTATATTTGTAGTTTCCTCATTTGGTGGTGTATCAGACTCATCAATCGTCGTATTTGGGTCATCTTCGACTTGTATATAATTAATAAAGCTATCTTGGCGAGTGTTTAACCTTGTGGTATTAAAAATGACAAATCCACTTAAATCTAAAGCTGAATTTGGTGAATAGCTAAAGTTAGTTGCTAACAATTTAGACTCCACTTGTTGAGCATTCTGAGCATTAGTTAAACCATTTAAACCATTACTACCAAGATTTAAGTTTGTACCGCTATCACGACTAGGCGCTCTAAAGCCTCCACCAAAATTACGGACATCTCTATTAGAAAGTGCAGGTTCACCAATATTATTCATATCGCCAATGACATTAACACTATATTTTGGGCTATAATAAAACAGTTTGGGTTGCACTAAATATAATTGATCATTAGGAGAAGGTGCCGTACCTACACCTGCAGTAATGTCTCCAAACCAGAAATTTTCTTTTCCTTCTTTTAATTTGATGTTAATCGCCACATTATTTTGATTATTAGTAACATTTCTTAATTGCCCTACTTCAGAAAAATTTCGCAATACTTGAATTTTATCTACCGCATTAGAAGGTATGTTTTCTGTGGCTAATTTAGAATCGCCATCAAAAAAGTCCTTACCGTTTACCGTCAGCTTTTGGACAACATTTCCTTCAACTTCTATTTGCCCAGCATCATTTATTTCTACGCCTGGTAATTTTTCCAAGACATCACCAAGTTTTCTTTCAGTTCCATTTTTAAAAGAATCGGCATTGTAAACGATAGTATCACCTTTAATTGTTACCGGCATCTCATAGGTAAGCTCAACAGCATCTAATTGATTATCCAATATCATGGTAAAGTCTTTTTTAATATCTGCTTCTTTGGTATCCACTATTAAATCAATAGTTTTCATCCCGATGTACGTGACTTGGACTTTATATTTTCCGTTTTTACCTAGTGCCAATTTATACTCGCCTTTAGCATCAGTAATTCCATAAGATTCTAAAGCTTTAGACTCTTGATTTATAGCAATAACATTAGCTAACTCTAAGGGCTTGCCAATACTATCCTTTACAACTCCTGACATTTTAATTTGACTAAAGGAGTTTAGGGCTACTATCATTGCAAGTAGCGTAAATATTTTTTTCATAATTTGGTTTGTTAGTCTATTTTGTGGGTTAAATACGATTTAGTTTCGTCCACGGCCTCTTCGACCACGCCAATTACTTCGCATTTCTTCCATTTTTTCTGTTGTAATCTTTGTATACTCTTCTTGAGTTACAACTTCACCTTTCTCTGGTTTATCTATAACATCCTTTTCTTTAGGATTTATAATGATTTTCGTACAAAGGATTGTAGTTCTATCTGCATTGACTTCTAAAATTAAACCTGGTAATCCCCAATAATCATCGGGACCTTGGTTAATAGGTATTTGAGGTGTATACCATGCTATTACTTCTATAGTTTTTGGCATTTCTATTTCGTCTGTAGGATTATCAGACTTTTTGGCAGATATTGAATCATTTTTCTTTTTATTATCATTACCTCTTCTTCTCATATTCCTCCAATCAAAACCTGTAACTGGTTTTGTTGCTGTGGCATTAAAGGCTGTATATTGACCTATTTGTTTAGTTTCACCACTCATTTTCCATTCAAGAGATTTCAATTCATCTTTTATTAAAAACTTCTTACCAAAAAATTCTTGATCTTGTAGTATCAGTTTCTCTTTTACGTTCTTATATTTTGGACCTCCAGTAAAACTACTCGAAAAACTACTTACCCATCCTCGGCCTCCTCCAGCTTGTGCTTCTAATTTCTCTTCTTCTTTATATATAGATTCTTCTTTATTAAAGACAAGTGTATATTGTTTCTCTAAGAAACTCTTCATACGCTCTTGCATACGTTTCATTTGGTCTGGGCTAATCTGTCGTCCACCACCAAATTGACTCATATCTATGGTCGTTTTCGTTTGATAGTATGCTTTTGCTTGAAAAGCTTGTCCAAAAGAGAATCCGCTAAAAGCTAATAGAATTGCAAAGGCAAGAACGTTGAGTTGAGATAATTTCATATTCTAGGATGTAGTGCTTAATGTTATATTGCTTAGACTTAGCAAATAACAAAAAGTCAAACCTGTGTTGATTAAACTTAAGTTAAAGAAATTAACCTCTTCTTCGACGGCCTCTGTTATTTCTAAAATCTTGCATTTTATCTACTACAGTCGATTGGTAGTCTTTCTTAGTTATCTCTTCTCCTCGCTTAGGCGCTTCAATTTCTATAGTTTCCTTTGGATTGATTACAATTTTAGAACAAAGCATTGTGTTGTTATCCGCACTAACTTCTAAAATTAAACCTGGTAATCCCCAATACTCCGACGGACCGTGACTTACAGGAATTTGAGGTGTATACCAAGCTTCTACTTGCGTCATTTTAATTTCTGGTTCTTTTATTGTTCCAGTAGAATCTGTTGCAGGTTCTTGACGTCTTAACTTATCCCAAGAGAAATTATACCATGATAATTCATCTGAAGGAATTAAAGCCATTGCCTTAAAACAAGTATAGTTTCCTATCTGCTTGGTTTCTTTTCCTAGCTGCCAATCTATCTTTTGTAATTTATCTTTTACTAAAAACTTTTTACCGTAAAATTCTTGGCTCTGGACCAATTGATTTTCTTTAACATTCTTATAAGAATCACCCTGAGCAAAATTTTTACCCCAAGAATCTGTTGCACCAGACATAGCATCTAACTTTTCATCTTCCTTGAAAAAAGATTCAGTTTTGTTGAATGACAGCACATAAGTCTTCTCTAGTCTATTTTTCATACGAGCCATTACTTGCTTTTTTTGAGCTTCGCTGAGTCTTGCTCCCCAACGCCCTAAATCCATTGTTGATTTTGAAAAATAAAAGGCTTTACCTTGGAATTCTTGTGCATTAATATTGCTTGAAAAGATACCGATTAAAAGTAAAATGCTGATTTTAAGAGAAAAAGATTTCATGGCTGTTTTGTTAATTATTTAAAATATGTCTAACAAATTTATATAATCGTTAAACATAATTATTCTCTTTACCAAAACATTAACATAAGCTTTGTCTATCCTCCAATTCTAATTTCAAAAGTTTCACCACCTCGATTACCTTTTCTTGGAGCAAATCTCTCTAGCATTTCTTTCTGTTTTTTCTCACGGATTTTATTGTATTCTGCTTTATTAACCTCTTTCCCTTTTGTTGGTTCCTTTATAGACACCTCGTCTTCTGGATTGAGAATAATTTTGCTACATACTATATTTAATTTACCATCATGTACCTCTAAAATTAAACCCGGTAAACCTTGATACATAGCTGGCCCATTATTTACGGGAACTTGAGGCGTATACCAAGCCGTTACCGTTCGCTCTATCATTTCAGCTTCTTTATCTTCTTTTATAGCATCACTCATAGATTTAAAATCTTTTGGCTTAGGTACTATTTTAGTATATGTTGCTTTATAGCATTGGTACTGACCAATAAATTTTGTTTCCTTCTCTAATTGCCATGCTATTGGCTTTATTGAATCCTTAACTAAAAAGATTTTTCCCATAGTATCCTTTTGGTCGGAATACCTATTGTCCTTAGTATTCTTGTATAGGATATCTGTACCTCCACCGGAACCCATAACCATTATTTGCATACTGCCGCCACCAACTGCTGGTGGTGCTAAAGACTCTTCCTCCTTATAAACAGAAGCCTCTTTGTTAAATGAAAGCGTATATGTCTTTTGAAACTGCTTTTTAAGCATTGCCTGCATTTGCTTTTGCATATCCGAAGTCATACCTGGATTGCTAGTACTGTCTAATTTAATATCTACAGAACGTTGCGTTTTGTAAGTTGCTTCTCCCTGAAAATATTGGGCATTAGCACTAGTGAATACTAGTGCTAAACCCAAAAACAAAACTCTTATAACTCTTTTCATTTTATGATTGTTTTGAAATTTTTACCTTTTTGTATTGTAATATTTTATCGCAGCAGCTCTAACTTTTCTGACGCTTTCAATAAATTTTTCTTTCTCGTTTGTATTTCCATTAATCTCATATTTGATATGGGATTTTACTTCATCTCCTATTTTTCTGTCATTACACTTTATGCTAAAGATAATATTTTCATTGTCTTCTGTTTCATTTAATATTTCTCTAAACTCGTCTACAGAAAATGTAGATTCAATTTCTTCTACAGAATCAACTTCAACAGCTATTTTAAAAGTTTCAACTTTTACTTTCTCTGAAGTTATATTTCGTTTCAAATCTTTTTGTTGTGCAAACATTGAAGTTGCTAAACAAATTGTAAATACTAATAATAAATTTTTCATGATTATAATTTTTAAATGATTATTACACTGCAAATATGAAGACTCCTTTGAGTAATAATAGTTAACCAACGTTAACGTGTGTTAACCTATGAGTCTACTTTAAGCCATAACGATTACTTTTGAAATATGAATGACAAACGTTACAGATATATATTATACGCAATTACACTTGTTATAATTACCACTATTGGCATACAAGCGTATTGGAATTACAAAAACTACCTAACTAATAAGCAACAACTCATTAATGATGTACAATTGAGTTTAGACAAGGCTGTAGATGATTATTATGCCAATCTTGCTAAAGAAACACGCATGGGTATCTCATTTGAAAACACATCAACCAAAGCTATATTGAATGATGACAGCCCATTTACTAAAATTCTAAATAGTATAGATGAAAAAGACGGCAAATTAAAACAAGTAGACTCTGTAGACACTAGTAAAATAGATGGATTAAAGATTTTTCGTGGTTTTGAAGCAGACTCCATGAAAATAGAACATGATAAAAAAGTAAAAGCTATCCATCTTAATTCTTTAAAGAAAAGCGAAGACACCTTTACTTTAAAAGGTTTTAAAAACAAAAAATCGAAAGACAGTATTTCTGATATTGAGATGTTATCTACAATGATTTTTGTTTCAATAAAAAATGATTCGCTAGATGTTAGAAGAGTTAATAAACTACTTATAGAAGACTTTAAGCGAAAAAAAATAGAACTAGACCATAACTTAGCTTATTTTGAAAAAATACCCGATTCTGCTACGCAAGCTCGCTTCAAAAAAATAAAGAAGAACATTCCTAAAAATGATTATGAAGATTACGATTTACAAATTGAATCTAAATCTACATTTTTACCCAAAGGCAGTTTACTAAAACTAAGTTTTGACAACGAGACTTTTAATGTCTTAAAGCGCAGCTCAAGCGGAATTTTAATTTCAACATTTTTAATTTTAGCAGTTATAAGTTGTCTTTTCTATTTACTCAAAATCATAAAACATCAAAAACAATTAGCAGAAGTGAAGAATGACCTCATTAGTAATATTACTCATGAGTTTAAAACACCTATTGCAACTATTGGCGCAGCTTTAGAAGGTATTAACAACTTTAATATTATAGACGACAAAGAAAAAACAAAAAAATATATAGACATGTCATCGGGGCAATTATCAAAGCTTAATCTTATGGTTGAAAAGCTTTTAGAAACTGCAACCCTTGACAGCGAAAGTTTAGAACTTAATAAAGAAAAAATAGATCTTGTCTCACTACTATCTTCACTTTGCTCTAGATATCAAACTCAAAATTCAAATAAAACCATTCAAACTAGTTTTAAAGTTGAAAGTTTAATAGCAAGCGTTGATATTTTTCACTTCGAAAATGCACTAAACAACATTTTAGACAATGCTGTAAAATATGGTGGAGATATCATTACTGTAGATTTAATCCCTAACAAAACCAACTTTAATATTAATATTTCAGATAATGGCATAACTCTAAACAAATCTAGTAAAGAACGTATTTTCGAGAAATTCTATCGCGTACCTAAGGGCAACCAGCACGATGTCAAAGGTTTTGGAATCGGGCTATACTACACCAAAAGTATTATTGAAAAACATGATGGAAACATTAATCTGAATCTTAACAATAAACTTACCTCCTTTAAAATAGAACTCCCAAATGGCTAATCCGATAAAAATAATATTAGCGGAAGATGAAGCCGCTTTAGGACAGATTATAAAAGAAAGTTTAGAGACTCGAGACTTTGAAGTTATTCTTTGCCAAGATGGCGAAAAAGCTTTAAGAGCCTATAAATCCGAAAGCCCTGAAATTCTAGTTTTAGATGTAATGATGCCAAAAAAAGATGGTTTTACATTAGCTAAAGAAGTGCGAGAGCTAGATGATACAATCCCTATTATTTTCTTGACTGCAAAATCGCAAACACAAGACGTGGTAGAAGGCTTTACAATTGGCGGAAATGACTATTTAAAAAAGCCCTTTAGTATGGAGGAGCTTATTGTTAGAATTAAGAATCTCATTGGGCGCGCAAAGCTTCAGAAAACTGCTGAAATTATTACACTTGGTGATTACAAATTTGATTTTCCAAAACAGTTGCTTTCATATAAGTCTGATAATGCTATTCAGCTGACACATCGCGAAGCTCATTTGCTATTTCATCTTATTAAAAACAAAAATGCCGTTTTAGACCGCTCTTTAATTTTGAATAAACTTTGGGGTACGGATGACTTTTTTGCAGCACGAAGCATGGATGTCTTTATTTCTAAACTTCGTAAAAAATTAAAGCAAGATGAGCGTATTCAGATTTTGAATGTTCGTGGTTTTGGATATAAACTAACGGTTTAGCACTTCTTTTTAAAGCTTAGTGATTGTGGTTCAATTTTTGTACTTTTCAAAAACAGTATGAAGGGTATATTATACATTATAATTTTTTTTGCATTTTTTGGATTTTCCCAAAATAAAATTCGACTAGAATTTAAAAACTCTTTAGAGCTTAAGGCTGAAACTGTTTTTGGCATAGATACTTTTGGCACCATTTACTATAGTGATGAAAATCACAGTTTTTATAAAAAAGCATCAGATACCACGATTAGTTATGCCAACTTTCAATTAGGAAAAATAACATCTGCCAATACTTTTAATCCTCTTAAAATAAATCTCTTTTATCAAGATTTTAATACTGTAATAATTTTAGATAACAGACTAGCTGAAATTACAAAAGTAGATTTCAACACTATTGAAGAATATAAAAATGTAAGCCTAATATCTACTGGGTATGATAATACACTATGGCTTTTTAATCAAGATTTACAGCAATTAGAGCTGTATGATTATCTCAACAACAAAACCAGAATTAAAACAGTACCTATACAATCGCAAGCCTTAGATTTAAAAAGCGACTACAACTACTGTTATTTTCTTACCGAAAATTATCTATATATCTATAGTTATTTTGGGAGTTTGATTCAAAAAATTCCAAATTCTGGTTTTACAGATATGGCATTTAGCAAAGCTAATTTGGTTTTAAGAAAGGACAATGAATTGTTTTTGCTTACAAAAAATAGTAATGTTTTAAAACCATTAGAAACTTCAGATTTGTTAATAAATCAGTTTTTGGTAACCAATGAAACCTTGTATATTTACAACGACGAAAAGCTACGTCGCTACCAACTAAAATCACAATAAATTATGCATGTTGCTATTGCGGGAAATATAGGCGCAGGAAAAACTACGCTCACAAAATTATTAGCCAAACATTTTAAATGGGAGGCACAACTTGAGGATGTTGTAGACAATCCTTACTTAGATGATTTTTACAACCAGATGGAGCGATGGAGTTTTAACCTACAGGTGTATTTTTTAAATAGTAGATTTCGTCAAGTAAATCAGATTCAACAAGAAAAAAAAGATATTATTCAAGATAGAACTATCTATGAAGATGCCTTTATTTTTGCTCCCAATTTACATGCTATGGGCCTGATGACTAATCGAGATTTTGAAAACTACACTTCACTTTTTGAACTTATGGAGTCCTTTGTTAAAGGTCCAGACCTATTAATATATTTACGTAGTAGCATCCCTAATCTGGTTGCTCAAATTCATAAAAGAGGACGAGATTACGAAAACACGATAAGTATAGACTATTTAAGCCGACTTAACGAGCGTTATGAGGCGTGGATAAGCACATACACAAAAGGCAATCTTTTAATTATTGATGTAGATAATCTAGATTTTGTAACTAATCCTGAGGATTTAGGAGATATTATTAATAAAATTGATGCTGAGATTAATGGCTTTTTTAGTAAATAAAACCATTACCTTTTGCATGTTCAATAGCTTGAGCACTATTATGAACGATTAAAACTGGTAATTCTGAATAATCTTTAAACAGATTCTCAATACGCTTCATTCGTTTTTTATGCTCTACACTACGCAAATAGATAGCTGCTACTCTATTAGGGAATTTTTTAACCACATCTAAATAGATGTCAGCATCCTTTTCTCCACAATCTCCGATAAGTATAAATTTTAGGTCAGGATAGGTCTTTAAAATATTGAATACTTCGTGGTACTTATGAGCTAACTCTGGTTTTGGTGTTTTATCGAAAGGTGTTCTAAAATCACGTAATAAAATTGGTCCTTTTGGAAAATTATTTGAATGCAAAAAAAACTCTAAATAACGGTATAAATTCCAAGGACTATTACTTACATAAAAAATTGGATTGACGGTGTTATGTAGTAGCTTGTAAAAGTCCGCTGTACCCTCAAGAGCTTTTCTTTTTAATGGAGTTTTAAAAAAGGTATTTACAACCACTCTCCATTTTAATCGAGACGTAACGCCTGTATGCAAAATAGTATCATCAATGTCGCTAATAACTCCAAACTGAGCATCACTATACGGTACAAGCATTTGTCCTTTAAAATGATTATTAAGCTGAATTTTACGTTTGAGCGAGTTATCATTAAAAGCTACTTCATAAGTTAACCAACCTTCAGAATCTGTTTGGGTTTTTATAGGAGTACTTTCATCTAACAGATAATAACCTTCGACATCTGTGGTTAATTTAAAATCTTGCTTATTAACTTTAATTGCTACGGGTGTTTTTCGGATTTCATCAGTTTCAAAACGTTTCCATGAGTTTATTAAAAGATTAAACCATCCTTTTTTAGACAAGTCTATATCTTCATCTTCTAATGCACGACCACGTAAATACAGATGGTTACGAGTACCGTAAGTTAAAAATGGAATTATTTGTAGAGGGTCTTTTTTGAATATCATAAAAAAAAATGATGCCTTAAAAATACAAATAAAAAAACCACGCTTCAATTAAATTGAAAACGTGGTTTTTTTTTATAAAATAAGATAAACTAACTCGTTTAGTTTTTCTTTTGTTTTTTAGCGTAAGCTTCAGCTTGTTTTGTCACCTCTTCTAGATTACCTTTAAAGGTTTTCTCTTTAATAATTGTTTCGCCATCACCAATCTGTGTTTTAGTGATTATCTTTGCTACTGCAGTTTCATCTAAGGTTTTCTGACCCTGTGTTTCCACAGAGATTTCTTTAATGATTTCCAGATTATCATTCACTGCTAAACCTTCTTCAGAATGACCTCCCAAAATTGGTGCAATTACTAATCCAATGAGGCACGTTAATTTGATTAAAATATTCATTGAAGGTCCTGAAGTATCTTTAAAAGGGTCACCAACAGTATCACCTGTCACAGCTGCTTTATGTGCTTCAGAGCCTTTGTATGTCATTTCTCCGTTAATTTCAACACCAGCTTCAAAGGATTTCTTAGCATTATCCCATGCACCACCAGCATTATTTTGGAAGATTGCCCACAACACACCCGAAACTGTAACACCAGCCATATAGCCTCCCAACATTTCGGCAATAGCTAAATTATCCATACCAAATAACATTGGCAAAAAAGCAATCACTAGAGGAAAACCAATAGTTAATAAACCAGGTAACATCATTTCTTTTAAAGACGCTTGTGTAGAAATCGCAACACACTTGTCATATTCTGGTTTCCCTGTACCTTCCATAATACCAGGGATATCTTTAAACTGACGACGTACTTCTTGAACCATCTCCATAGCAGCTTTACCGACGGCATTCATTGCTAATGCAGAGAATACCACAGGTACCATTCCACCAACAAATAACATAGCTAATACTGGTGCTTTGAAAATATTAATTCCGTCGATTCCGGTAAACGTTACATAAGCAGCAAATAAAGCTAAAGATGTTAATGCTGCAGAAGCAATAGCAAATCCTTTACCTGTTGCAGCAGTTGTATTACCAACTGAATCTAATATATCCGTACGTTCTCTTACGATAGGTTCTTGTTCACTCATTTCAGCTATGCCACCTGCATTATCAGATATTGGTCCAAAAGCGTCAATAGCTAACTGCATAGCTGTTGTAGCCATCATTGCTGATGCTGCTAATGCAACACCATAAAAGCCTGCAAATGCATAAGATGCCCAAATTGCTCCGGCAAATAATAATACTGAAGGGAATGTAGATATCATACCCGTTGCTAAACCAGCAATAATATTGGTTCCTGCTCCTGTAGAAGATTGTTGTACAATTTTTAAGATTGGGCTTTTACCTAATCCTGTGTAATATTCTGTTACAGAAGAAATCACAGCTCCTACAAATAAACCAACTAAGGTTGCATAAAATACACGCATCGAAGAAATCTCTTGTAAACCTTCTCCGAAGAAGTTCATCTGCATAGTTTCTGGCAACATCCATATTACCAAACCAAAACATGACGCTGCAACTAAAGCTATAGAGGTCCAGTTACCAACATTTAAAGCGCCCATTACCTGAGCTTCTTTAGCATCGTTACTTTTAATATTTACTAAAACGGTTCCAATGATAGAAATAATGATTCCTGCACCAGCAATTGCCATTGGCAATAAGATTGGACCAATACCTCCAAAAGCATCAGAGATTGCACCACCCATATCTTTAATAACATAGTTACCTAATACCATTGCGGCTAATACGGTTGCAACATAAGACCCAAATAAATCAGCTCCCATACCAGCAACATCTCCAACATTATCACCAACGTTATCTGCGATTGTTGCAGGATTACGAGGATCATCTTCTGGAATTCCAGCTTCTACCTTACCCACTAAATCAGCTCCAACATCGGCAGCTTTGGTATAAATACCACCTCCTACACGAGCAAAAAGTGCAATAGACTCTGCCCCTAAAGAGAAACCAGCTAGTGTTTCTAATACAATAGTCATGTCCATTGTATTTGTCCATTCGCCGCCCATAAAGAATCTAAAGAAAAATATAAAAAAAGCTGTTAGTCCTAATACTGCTAAACCTGCAACACCAAGTCCCATTACCGTTCCACCTCCAAAAGAGATTTTAAGTGCGTTTGGTAAACTTGTACGCGCCGCTTGTGTTGTTCTAACGTTAGTCTTCGTGGCTATCTTCATCCCAATATTACCTGCATATGCAGAAAACACAGCACCAAAAATAAACGCGATTACAATTAACCAATGTGTAGTTGGTACAACAAAAGATACAATAGTCAATAAAACAGCTACTATCAATACAAAAATTGCAAGTAATCTATATTCAGCATTTAAGAATGCTAAAGCACCCTCGTAGATGTGGTCTGAAATCTCTTTCATTTTACCGTCACCAGCATCTTGTTTCATAACCCACGATTTCTTTACAATCATGTAAATTAATCCTAAAAGTGCCAAAGCTATTGGCATATAAATCATGTATGATTCCATATTAAACTTTATTTTTATTTGATTAGTTTTTAGCTGCGCAAATGTAGTGAAATGATACATAATAAGAAAGCCCTTTTGAATTGCAACAAAAAGGCTTTATTTTTAAAAAATATATAGTTGTTCTAAATAGTAAAATCGCCATTAGTTTTATGTTCGCTATTTTCATAACGCTCGACACATTTATTAAGAATATCGTAGGCTTCTTTGGCATCGCCCCAACCTCCGACATCAACTTTCTTCTCTTCTAAGTCTTTATATACCTGAAAAAAATGCGTAATTTCTCTTTTACGGTGTGGGTTTAAATCCGACAAATCAGAATAGCTATTCCAGATTGGATCCGTAACCGGCACACAAATTAATTTTTCGTCTGGTCCTTTTTCGTCTGCCATATGAAAAACACCAATTGGTTTTACTTCCATAACGCACATTGGAAATGTTGGCTCTGTACCCATAACCAAAACGTCTAATGGATCACCATCTAAGGCTAAAGTTTCAGGGATAAAACCATAATCACCTGGATACATCATTGAAGAAAACAACATACGATCAAAGCGTATTTTGTTGAGTTCGAAGTCGTATTCGTATTTATTACGACTTCCTTTAGGAATTTCTATAAGTACATCGAAAGTTAATTTTCCACTTGCTGTCATAATCTCTCTTTTAAAAAGGGGTGCAAAGATAGTTTAATGTTTCATTATTACAAGATTAAATTTTACAAACTCTGTAATTATATGTCCGTAATCAGTAATAATTTAGATTTCAAACACATTCTGTCACATTGAGTACTTCGACTTTAGTTTATGCTGAGCACAGTCGAAGTACTCAGCATAAACTAAAGTCGAAATGTCTTGCAAATCAAAAACATTTTCTTGGGACTCCTATTTTTATAGGTTCTTTATTATAATTGTACGCTCAAGCAGAAATTGCTCATGTAAACACACAAGAACTTATACCAATTTAGTTTTTAAATGCCGTATTAAATGCGTTAAGGTAATGATGGTTTCCCGTGATAGATTTTATGGTTTCTTTATCCATTTCGACTACCATGCTATGAAGCCATTCTTTTAAAGATTCGATACTTTCAAACCTTTGATTTTTGAACCTATTTTTGATAT
>NZ_JABDQL010000149.1 GCF_013042245.1 Winogradskyella sp.
GTTTATAAAGTTACTGAATATTATATCGTAAAGTTATTTCCGAAATTTTTCCCCATTGGGCAATAGAAAAATTGCCCCAGAAAAATTTCAGAATAACTTTACTTACACACTTTATGGTTTGGTGCCATCTCCAGTAATAACTGAGGACTGAAAGACTTTTAGACTATTTTAGCTAAGGATTTCATTACTATAAATTGTACCAGATTGTACATCTTTGACTGTAAATGTAACAGGACGACAAAGCAATTCAAGAATTACATCTAGTTCTTTTGACTTACGAATCAAAGCATCATTATCGATATACTGAATATAACCACTATACGCTGAATTTAATTTGTGCGTGATCATATATTTTTCTTCTTCTTGTTTAAATTTTTCTGTATTCCATTGGCTTTTTTCTTATTTACCTAAGGTTTCTGGATATAAAGTTTCTAATGTTTTAGATATTTCTGAAACGACTGTATCTGCCTGAATACTAACAGCTATATGATAAATAAAAAAGCGAATCGGTTAGATTCGCTTTTACTTTACTATTTTTTAATATTTACACATGTAATGCTCTATCATCAGTAGCTGCTAAAGCCGCTTCTTTAATCGCTTCTGCAAATGTTGGATGTGCATGTGAATATCTAGAAATATCCTCAGCAGATGCCCTAAACTCCATAGCTGTAACTGCTTCGGCTATTAAATCGGCACAACGGGCGCCAATCATATGTACACCTAAAACTTCATCAGTGGTTTTATCTGCTAAGATTTTTACAAATCCATCAATATCTCCACTAGCACGAGCACGACCTAATGCTCTAAATGGAAATTGACCAACTTTGTATGCTGTACCAGCTTCTTTTAACTCTTCTTCAGTTTTACCAACGGCAGCCACTTCTGGCCATGTATACACCACGCCTGGTATTAAATTATAATCGATATGTGGTTTTTGTCCTGTTAAAGTTTCAGCTACAAATACACCTTCTTCTTCGGCTTTATGCGCTAACATTGCACCTTTAATAACATCACCAATAGCATATATGTTTGAAGCAGATGTTTGCAAATGTTCGTTAACCTCAACTTGACCTCTATCATTGATTTTTACGCCTGCAGCTTCAGCATTTAAGCCATCCGTGTATGGGCGGCGTCCAACAGACACTAAACAATAATCGCCTTTAAACTCTACAACTTCGCCTTTTTTGTTTTCGGCTTTAACAATCACCTCACCGCCTTTACGCTCCACAGATTGTACTTTATGAGACATCTGCATTTTGCATTTAGCTTTCTTAAAGACTTTGTTTAATTCTTTAGATAAACCTGCATCCATAGTCGGTAGAATTCGGTCTTGATATTCAATTACAGTAACCTGAGCACCTAATCTGTAATAAACTTGCCCAAGCTCTAAACCAATAACACCACCACCAATAACAATCATATGTTTTGGAATTTCTTTGAGCTTTAATGCTTCCGTTGATGTTATAATACGTTCTTTGTCTAATTCTATAAAGGGTAAGTTGCTTGGCTTACTTCCTGTTGCTATGATGATATTTTTACCTTCGATGGTTTCTGTAGAGCCATCATTCTTTTCAATATTTACATGAGTAGCATCTTTAAAAGACCCCAAACCCTCGTAAACATTAATCTTATTTTTCTTCATTAAAAAATCAATACCACCAGTGGTTTGGTCTACGACCGACTGCTTGCGGGCAATCATTTTTTCTAGGTTAACTTTAATTTCTCCTGGAATTTCGATACCGTGGTCTGAAAAATGCTTTGTTGCTTCTTCATAATGATGAGACGAGCTTAAAAGTGCTTTACTTGGGATACAACCTACATTGAGGCAGGTACCACCAAGTGTTGAATATTTTTCGATTATTGCGGTTTTCATCCCCAGTTGTGCGCAACGGATTGCTGCAACATATCCTCCAGGACCTGAACCTATAACTACGACATCGTATGATTTCATATATTTTGTATTTGTGTTTAAAAAAGAAATGCTTCGACAAACTCAGCATAACAAATTAACGAGTAGCAAAAATACAACTTAGAATAAAGATTTACGAATGGAAGACTACGTTTTTTTAGATAGAAATTTGGGATATCATAAACTAAACCACTATGGACTAAAGTACCATAGGTTTGTTACTGACTAAAGTCAGCAGTACGTGATTACTCAAGTATGAAATTTTCACTATCATTTTCAGATTTCCTGTGATGTTCTAAATACTCATT
>NZ_JABDQL010000150.1 GCF_013042245.1 Winogradskyella sp.
AAAAATTGATAGCAAATTATGTTAAGGAACAAGGTGTTGAAAAGGATTATAAAAGTTTGAAAAAGAATAATCAATTGAAATTATTTTAATGCCTCGTGGGCTTGCCCCGAGGATTATTTACTTTCAATTTTTTGAATTGAAAATAAATTGAGAAAGCCTAAATAGTAAACAATTTGAATAAATGAAATTGCCCAAAAAGAATAAAAAACAATATCTGCTAAAGTCATTTACTGACTAAGAATGTTGGGGTTCGGAGCAGGTGTCAAATTGGTCAGGAGTTTTTCCACAAAAACCACAAGCTTCACCATCTTGGTTGAGCATTGCATTTTGACTGGCGCATGTACCTGCAAATTTGCCATCCTTTTTTGCCCAAATTTTTATAGCAATTCCCGCGACAGCAATTAGTAAAAGACCGAGAGTAATGAGTAAAAGTTTCATAATTAAGTAAAGTATAATAAAGTGCAAAGATAAAATTTAAAACTGTTATTGTCCTTGATATTAATACTCTTTTAATAGTAAAATCCACTCTAAACATTTGTAAAGTGGATTTTTTGATATGTAATTAAATTATTTTACTTGTCTTTTAAAGAGATCTCAGCAACTTCTTGTTCTTCTAGGGGATTATCATCGTTTTTATTTTTTATAGCTATACTCAAAGCCAGTGCATCTTCAAAGTAAGGAATAGGTTTTAAGCTACGTTGGTAATCTTCTAACATACCTAAGCTCACCATTTTATCTTCGAGTTCTGCTCTTATTTGGTAGTATTGGTTTTTAGGTAATTTTGGTAGAGAAACTACATCAATCATTGATGTTTTTTCGACAGGGTTGATGTAAGCTACAGTTTCTAAATCTCTCGCGCGCGCATTACCTCTTAGAACATATTTCTTAGCGTCAGGATTATTTAATTTCTGGAGCTGAATCGCCAAGGCATCTAACTTAGAGTTGTTCTTATTGATGTCATCTCTCAAATCAAAAATCTCATCGACAACAACATTATTTTCGTTGTTAAGAGCTTTGTTTTCTTGGTAAAAATAAAGACTTATAGCTCCAAATGCTACAGCGGCAATACTTGCGGCAATACTATACCAAGATGTTTTATTTTTTGAAATATGAATGATTTTTGTCTCTTCTTTTGTAGTTAATAAAACTTTATTCAGAACACCAAGCGGAGCTTCGACAGCATTTGCTTTTGCAACAATTTCTAAATTCTTTTGAAGCTTTTGATATTCATCATTTATTTCGGGATGTGCTTCTATTAGGTGTTCTACTTCCAAATTTTCAGCAATGGAAGTGTCACCTACTAAATAACGTTCCAGTAGACCAGATTGTAAAAATGAATGTAGTTTTTCTTCCATAATTATTGTTTTAAAAATCGTAGACTTTTTTGAGCTCTCGTAAGCCAATTTTAAGTCTAGATTTAACTGTACCAAGCGGAATTTCTAGTTCGTCACTGGCTTCTTGTTGTGTCATACCTTCAAAAAAGAGTGCATTCAACACGATTTGATATTTTTCTTCTAACCGAGATACGTGCTCCTTAATGTCTATAACATCTTGATTTAGTTTTGTACTCAGTAGTATATATACGTTAGATTTATCTATTTGGACTTCTTTATGAAATCTATTATTAAAACTTCTTAGTTTATCTATAGCCGTATTGCGAGCAATCCTAAAGAGCCAGGTAAATAATTTTGCTTTTGAAGGATCATACTTCTGTGCATTTTTCCAAACTTTTATAAAAGTTTCCTGTAATGCATCTTCCGCAACTTCTTCATTTTTAGTAACTTTAAGTATAGCGCCATAGAGACTATCTGAATAATTTTCGTATAACAAATTGAGCGCATACTGGTCGTTGCGTTTTAATAGCTGAATAATTCTTTGTTCTATGTTGCTACTCAATGTTTATTAATTTAGTTTAATGCGTTAGGGCTAGGCATTATAAAAATTAAATAATATTTACTTCCGTTTCAATCTTTATATCAAATAATCTTAATACTGTTTTTTGAATAAGCTTAGCAAGCTTAAAAATATCTTCTCCTAAGGCCTCTCCGTAATTAACGAGTACTAGAGCCTGCTTGTTATGTACACCATAATTTCCAAAGCGTTTCCCTTTGAAGCCAGCAATTTCAATGAGCCAACCCGCAGGGATTTTAATTTCAGTTTCAGAAATTATATAATGTGGTGCATTGGGGAAGTCTTTTTTTAGTTCCTCAAATTGTATTTTCGAAATTATAGGGTTTTTGAAGAAACTACCACTATTTCCTATTTGTTTAGGATCTGGAAGTTTGCTCTGTCTTATATTGATTACTGCCTTAGAAACATCCTTTATTGATGGATTTTCTATTTTAAGACGCCCCAATTCTGAAGTAATTGCTCCATAATCCGTTTGAAGTTTATGATTGTTTTTTGTAAGCTGGAGGCAAACACTTGTGATAATATATTTGCTTTTTAAACCTCGTTTAAAAATCGACTCACGATAACCAAATTGACAATCTAATTTACTAAATGTTTTTATTTCTTGAGTTTTGATGTTAATGGCATTACAAGAATGAAAAACATCCTTTAGCTCTACTCCGTAAGCACCTATGTTTTGAATAGGAGCTGTGCCAATATTTCCTGGAATAAGTGAAAGGTTTTCAATACCACCAAGATTATTTTCTAAGCACCAAAGTACAAATTCGTGCCAATTTTCGCCAGCTTGAGCTTCGACTATAGCGTGATTTACTGTTTCTTCTAGAATTTTTGTCCCTTTTAGGTTGATGTGAAATACTAGAGCATCGATATCATTAGTAAGCAACATATTGCTACCTCCGCCAAGAATGAATATAGGTTTTGGAGCTTCGGTTTTTAAAATGTATTTTAAATCATTTAAAGTAGTGATATTGGTATAGCGGTTTGCCTTGGCATCAATACCAAACGTATTAAAATCTTTTAAGGATACATTTTCTCTTACGTTCATTTAATCTTTGTAAACTTTTAGAGCTTCAGCTATAATCTTTACAGCTTTTTTAAGACTACTTTTATTAAGTACGTATGCAATTCGGATTTGGTTTAGACCTACATTTGGAGAAGAGTAAAAGCCAGCGGCAGGAGCGACCATAACCGTTTCATTTTCAAATGAAAAGTGTTCTAAAAGCCATTGTGCAAAATTATCTGAATTTTTTATGGGAAGTTCTGCAATACAGTAAAAAGCACCGTTTGGTTTAGCCACTTTTACACCATCTATTTTTTCTAATTCAGAAATTAATGTGTCTCTTCTGCCAACATAATCATTAATAACTTCAGTAAAGTAAGAATTTGGAGTGTCGAGAGCAGCTTCACTTGCAATCTGAGCTAGAGTAGGAGGACTCAACCTTGCTTGAGCATACTTTAAAGCTGTTTGAATAAACTCTTTGTTTTTGGAAACTAAATAGCCAATGCGAGCACCACACATGCTGTAGCGTTTAGATACCGAGTCGATAACAATAGCGTGTTCCTCTAAACCAGGCTCTTGCAAAATGGAATAATGGTTAATGCCGTCATACACAAACTCTCTATAGACTTCGTCTGCTAGAAGAAACAAATCATGTTTTTTTACTAACGCAGCAAGTTTTTTAATTTCTTCTTTTGAATACAAATACCCTGTCGGATTTCCAGGGTTACAAATGAGAATAGCTTTTGTTTTAGGAGTAATTAGCTTTTCAAAATCTTCAATTGGTGGTAGAGCAAAATTATCTTCAATTTTAGAAATTACCGGAACGACATTAACACCAGATGCTGTTGAAAATCCATTGTAATTTGCATAAAATGGTTCTGGAATGATAATCTCGTCATCCTTGTCCATGATACTTCCAAAAGCAAATAAAAGAGCCTCGCTACCACCTGTGGTTACAATAATGTCATCGTGTTTGACATAAATATGATTTTTTGAGTAATACTCGGCAATTTTTTTTCTATAATTTTCTGAGCCTTCAGAACGTGAATAGGCTAGGATGTTCAAAGTTGTTTTTTTTATAGCATCTAAAGCTACTTGAGGTGTCTTAATGTCGGGTTGACCAATATTAAGGTAATAAACTGTTTTTCCATCTTTAGTGGCTTGCTCTGCATATGGAACAAGCTTTCTTATTGGAGAAGATGGCATTTTATGACCTTTTTCAGAAATCTTTGGCATAACAAAAAATAATTTAGAGCTAAGATTTAAAAAATCTTAAAGTTTGTTTAAAAATTTGATGCAAAATTAAGCTATTGCTTGTAGAATTGTATTTTTAATTTTAATGAATTCTTTTTTAAAATACATATTATTAACTTTATTTTTAATTGAAGGCTTTCTCTCTTACAGTCAAAATAGTTTCAACCTATCAAAGACAAAGAGTTCTAAGATTAGATTTCAATTGATAAATAATATTATTGTAATGCCAGTTGAGTTAAATGGTGTGAAATTGTCTTTTGTTTTAGATACAGGTGTTAGTCGGCCTATACTTTTTAATTTGGTTAATATGGACTCACTTCAAATTAAAAATAGAGAACGTTCATTTTTAAGAGGATTAGGAAGTAATGGTAATATTCAAGCCATACGATCAAGAGGAAATATTATTAAAATTGGAGAAGCTATTGCAGTCAATAGAGATGTTTCTGTCATTTTTGATGAATCAATTAATTTCACTTCAAGACTAGGAGTTCCTGTCCACGGTATAATAGGGTATGATTTGTTTAAAGATTTTATTGTAGAAATTAACTATAGTTCTGAATATTTAAGACTTTATAAACGTCAATATTTTAAAGATAAGAAGAAGAGAAAATGGAAAGAGCTACCAATAGAAATAATCAATAGAAAACCTTATTTGAATGCTGATATAAATATAGATTCTGAGTTATTTGCTGTAAAATTATTAATTGATACAGGTGGTAGTGATGCACTTTGGCTATTTGAAAAAAGCCAAGAAAATATTGAAATACCAGAAAATAAGAGATTTAGAGATTTTTTAGGAAAAGGTCTAAGTGGAGCAGTTTATGGTGTGAGATCAAAAATTAAGACTTTTAGTGTAGGGTCTTATAAATTATCTAATGTCAATGTAGCTTTTCCTGACTCTTCTTCTTTAACAATAGCTAGAAGATTCAAGGAGCGAAATGGTAGTGTTTCGGGTAATATTCTTAAACGATTTAATTTATTTTTCGATTATAAAAATGGTAAGTTATTACTAAAAAAAAATGGCAAATTTAATTCTCCTTTTTACTATAATAACAGCGGTATTACAGCAGAACAGAGAGGTTTGAGGGTGGTTAAAGAGTTGCAAAAAAGTAGAGCTAATGACGGTTACGGTCGAGATGTCGAAGGCGCAAACATTGGGATTAATTTAGCAACTAGATATTCTTTTATACTAAAACCATCCTTTGAAGTCGTAGAACTTAGGGAAAACTCTAATGCAAAGAAATCTGGTGTTGAAATTGGCGATATTATAACGTCGATTAATGGAAGTCAGACAAGCAGTATGACACTTCAGGAGGTTAATAAATATTTTTACAATAAAAAAGGAACAACTTTAAGAATAAGGGTGGAAAGAGATGGTAAAGAATTAGATTTCAAGTTTGAATTAGATGATGTATTCAAAAAAAAGAGCCCTCAAATTGAGAGCTCTAATTAAGTTTTATAATCCGATTTTATTGCTCAACTGAGCTTTTACCTTTTTTGTCCAAAACACTTGTTTTGCTAGGGTCAATAACTAATCCTTTGATTTTTAATGCTACAGTAGGTGTATCTGCGTTAGAAATAACCGTAATAGTTTTTCTAATTGGGTTTACACGTTTAGTATCATATTTAACCTCAATCTCTCCAGTTTCGCCTGGCATAATTGGTCCTTTAGGTTTTTTAGGAACTGTACAACCACAAGTAGATTTTACACTAGATATAATTAAAGGTGCATCTCCTGTATTGGTAAACTCAAATGTGCGGACACCATCGGCTCCTTTCTCAATGGTACCGTAATCTATAACTTTAGTTTTAAATTCAATTTTTGCAACTTTCTTGTCTTGAGCATTTAAGCCCAGACTCATCATGCAAACAAATAAAATTGTAATTATTTTTTTCATTGCTTATATATTTTATTAATACATTCAAAATTATGTACTTTTTGCTTCCAATCAAAATTAATACGCTGTAATACATACTATTTAACAATAAATCTGCTTTTTGGACATATTATTTACGCATTTATTCTTCAAAAAAAGAAATATAAGTACTTTTGTGTGTTATTATCAAAAACAATACCAAAGCATGGAAATACCTTCTAAATATAACGCCTCAAGTGTAGAGAGTAAGTGGTATGATTACTGGATGAAAAATAATTATTTTCATTCAACGCCAGATGATAGAGAGCCTTATACTATTGTTATTCCGCCACCAAATGTCACAGGTGTTTTGCATATGGGACACATGTTAAACAATACGATTCAAGATGTATTAATTCGTCGTGCACGGTTACTAGGTAAAAATGCATGTTGGGTTCCAGGTACAGACCACGCATCTATTGCTACAGAGGCAAAAGTTGTAGCCAAACTTAAAGAGCAAGGTATTGATAAAAACGATTTAACACGTGAAGAATTTCTAAAACACGCTTGGGATTGGACAGATGAGTATGGTGGTGTAATTCTTGAACAGCTAAAAAAACTAGGATGTTCTTGCGATTGGGATAGAACTAAATTTACCTTGGATGATGACATGTCCGAGGCTGTAATTAAAGTTTTTGTCGACTTATACAATAAAGGACAAATCTACCGTGGATATAGAATGGTAAATTGGGACCCAGAAGCTAAAACAACATTGTCTGACGAAGAAGTTGAATATATTGAAAAACAGGGAAAACTTTACCACATTAATTACAAAATTGAAGGTTCTGATGAGGTGGTTACAATTGCAACTACGCGACCAGAAACTTTATTAGGAGATACAGCAATTTGTATCAATCCAAATGACGAAAGACATACGCATCTAAAAGGGAAAAAAGCTATTGTTCCTATTAATAATCGCGTAATCCATGTAATCGAAGATGAATATGTAGATTTAGAATTTGGTACAGGATGTCTAAAAGTTACACCTGCCCACGATGAGAATGATAAAGCTTTAGGTGAAAAACACAATCTTGATGTTATAGATATCTTCAACGAAGACGCAACATTAAATTCTTTTGGTTTGCATTACGAAGGGAAAGACCGTTTTGTAGTTCGTGAAGAAATTATAAAGGAGCTTGAATCTCTTGGTGCTATTGTTAAAATAGAAGACTACACTAATCGTGTTGGAATCTCTGAACGTACAAAAGCTATCATAGAACCACGGTTATCTGATCAATGGTTTTTGAAAATGAAGGATTTAGCACAACCCGCTATCAAAGCTGTTTTAGAAACCGGAGAGGTAAAGTTGCATCCAAAACGTTTCAATAATACCTATCGTCATTGGATGGAAAATATCCGTGATTGGAATATTTCGCGTCAATTGCGTTGGGGACAGCAAATACCTGCCTATTATTATGGTGATGGTAAAGAAGACTTTGTAGTAGCAGAAACCAAACAAGAGGCTTTTGAATTAGCCAAAAAGAAACTATCTGTCACTTCGAGCGGAGTCGAGAAGTCTTTCAAAATTGAAGATTTACGCCAAGATTCTGATGCACTCGATACGTGGTTTAGTTCATGGCTATGGCCAATAAGCGTTTTTGATGGTATCCGTAACCCTGAAAATGAAGAAATCAATTACTATTACCCAACCAATGATTTAGTTACTGGACCCGACATTTTATTTTTCTGGGTGGCGCGTATGATTGTTGCAGGTTATGAATATAAAGGAAAACGCCCTTTTGAAAATGTGTATCTAACAGGTCTTGTGCGTGACAAACAAAGACGTAAAATGTCTAAATCTTTAGGGAATTCGCCTGACGCATTAAAACTTATAGAAGACTATGGCGCTGATGGTGTAAGGGTTGGTTTGTTATTGAGTGCTGCTGCAGGAAACGATTTAATGTTTGATGAAGAGTTATGTAACCAAGGAAAATCTTTTGCAAATAAAGTTTGGAATGCATTTCGATTAGTAAAAGGCTGGGAAATTGCAGAAATCAAACAACCAGAATCTTCTAAAATTGCAATTAACTGGTATAAAGCTAGATTTCAGAATACATTGGCTGAAATGGAAGATAACTATAGTAAGTACAGATTATCCGATGTGTTAATGACAAGCTATAAGCTAATTTGGGACGATTTCTGTTCTTGGTTGTTAGAAATGATAAAGCCAGCATACGGAAGTCCTATTGACAGTAAAACCTTTAAAGCTGTTATAGCGTTATTCGAAAATAACCTTAAGATATTACACCCGTTTATGCCATTCTTAACTGAAGAAATATGGCAATATATGGCGGATAGAACTCCAGATGAAGCATTAATAATCTCAAAATACCCAGAAGTAAAAGCTTTTGATTCTCAATTAATTGAAGACTTTGAATTGGTGAAAGAAGCAATTTCAGGAATAAGAACTATTAGAAAAGAAAAAAATATTGCTTTTAAAGATGCGATTGAACTTTCGGTTATTAACAACGAAAATTTGGATACTTCTTATAACTCTGTAATCACTAAAATGGGGAATATATCAGAGTTAAATACTATTGAAACACCAGTTGAAGGAGCTTTGACATTTAGAGTAAAATCTAATGAGTATTTTATACCAATGTCAGGTGCTATTAACATTGAAGAAGAAATTAAAAAACTAACAGAAGAATTAAGTTATACTGAAGGATTTTTAAAATCAGTTCAGAAAAAGTTGTCTAATGAACGTTTTGTAAATAATGCTCCAGAAAAGGTAGTCGCTTCAGAAAAGAAAAAAGAAGCAGATGCTTTAGCGAAAATTGAAACTATTGAGAAAAGTTTAGCATCACTCAAATAAGGCAGAATTTGTTAAAGTATTTATGGTGACACAGAAAATTATCACCACTCATTTATTCTGTTGGAGTCTAACTTTATAAAAATAAAAAGTAAAATAGTAAAACTCATAAGTCCCGAGCCTCCATAACTAAAAAACGGAAGGGGTATACCTACTGTTGGAATCAACCCCATCACCATACCAATATTTATGGTAAAATGTACAAAAAGTATAGAGGCTACACCATAGCCATACACGCGACTAAATTGTGATTTCTGCTGTTCGGCTAAATAAAGTATTCTTAGTATTAAAATACTAAAAAGAATAACTACAGCACTTGAGCCCAAAAAACCCCATTCCTCGCCAACCGTACTGAAAATATAGTCTGTATCCTGCTCTGGTACAAATTTACCTGTAGTTCTTGTGCCTTCCATAAAACCTTTTCCTTTTAATCCTCCTGAGCTTATTGCTTCTTCAGACTGAATAAGATTATAAGCTTCACGTTTTCTCATAAGTTCTAATTTAGCTGGATCTTTTTCTAATCTTAACCAAAGATTTATTCTGTTTTGCTGATGTGGTTTTAGTCCGTGATTGTAGAATAGTTTAACACCATAGCTAAATATTATACTTACTAAGAGAATAATTACAGGTTGTAACAAAGAAGTTCTTTTCTTTTGTCTAAAAAAATAAATTCCAAAGACTACAGTTGCTGTAATAATTGCCGTGATAGTAATTCCAAATTTTAAAGCTAGTACGCCCAAAATAGCTAATGAAAATACTATAACCAGATAGATTTGTTGTAAACCTTCACGATAAAACACAAAAAAGAAAGAAGCATATACCAAAGTACTTCCAGCATCATTTTGAAGTAGAATTAAAAATGCGGGTAGGAAAACAATTATTGCGGCTTTTATTTGATCTTTTATGTTTTTTAAATTGGTTTGTATATTGCTCAAATATTTTGAAAGAGCTAACGCGGTAGCAAATTTCGCAAATTCACTAGGCTGAATAGTCATACTTCCAATACCATACCAAGAGCGAGCTCCATTTATGTCTTTTCCAAAAACAAAAAGACCCAATAATGCAAGAATGCCTATACTGTATATAACACTTGAAAATCGTTCATAGAATTTGACTTCGACAGACAGTATCAAAATTATTATTACTAAGGATATGCCTACAAATATTAATTGTTTACCATAGGACTGACTCATATCTAAATAGCTTGTTACTTCTTCAGTATGTGAAGCTGACATGATGTTGAGGTAGCCAAAACCTACCAGAATTAAATAAATGATAATTGTTAACCAGTCAAATCCGAAACGTCTTTGATTTTCTCTTATCATCTGCTATCAATTTGTGCTTTTAAATAGTTTAGCTTTTCAAATTCTTCGTCTGAAACTGTTTCTAAAGTGGTCTCTCGATTGATTTTAAATGGTTTTCCTGAGTAGGGCTTCTCGTATTCATGTTCTAGAGTATGTCTTAAAACATAATGTTCTAAGTCAGTTCTAGAGATTTTATTTTTTAGATATTTTTCAATCATCAAACTTGCCATTTTACCAGCAAAACGATTTCCGAAATAACCATTTTCTACAAATACAGCTATAGCAATTTTTGGGTCGTCTTTTGGAGCAAAGGCTACGAAAATAGAATGGTCTGTTAGTTGCATTCTAGTGCTATCTACTTTAATGAAGTTTTCAACAGTACCAGTTTTTCCACAAATTTCAATACCGTCAATTTGTAGGTATTTTGCTGTTCCCTTTTTATAAACTTGAAGCATACCTTCAATAACAGGTTGGAAATGTTGCTTGTTTATAGTAGTTTGTTTTGGAGTTGTAAATCTTTCATGAATACTTTCACCTTCAATATTTTTTATGATATGTGGTGTATAATAATAACCGCGGTTGGCTATAGCCGCAGTCATGTTAGCAAGCTGAATCGGAGTTGTGGCAACTTCACCTTGTCCAATAGCATTAGAAATAGTGTAGGTAGAATAAAAGCGTTCGGGATATACACGTTTATAATAAGCCCTGTCAGGAATTCGTCCTTTTTGACCTACGGCCAAATCATTATTAAGATAGTTGCCTAAGCCAAAACTTTTGGCGTGTTTACTCCACAATTCTATACCTTCCCTCGCGTTTTCAGGCTTTTCTAGAATGCGTCTGTAGGTTGTGGCGAAATAAGCATTACACGATTCTTGAATACCATTTATTAAATTATTACGACGACCAATACTACAATGACATTTCATAAAACGGTTAGCATACTTATAACCTGCATAACAGGTTATTTTTTCTTCATTAGAAATCACACCTTCTTGTAGTCCGATAAGAGCATTCATTAACTTAAACGGAGAGCCAGGCTCATAGACACCCTGTAGGCTTCTATTAAAAAGAGGCTTTGCTAAACTATCATTATAAAGTTTATTGTAGTTATCTGAGCGGTTACGACCAACAAGCAAATTAGGGTCGTAATTAGGGCCAGCAATCATTGCTAAAATTTCTCCGCTACTTGGTTCTATGGCAATAATACCTCCACGTTTGTTAGTCATTAGCAGTTCGCCATACTCCTGTAATTTGGAATCTATAGTAATGGTAATATCTTTTCCTGGTTTAGCAATGGTATCAAATTTCCCATTTTCGAATGGACCTAAATCACGGTTAAATCTGTCTTTCTGGATAAACTTTGTGCCTTTGACGCCTCTAAGGGTTTTTTCATAGGTTTTTTCAACACCTTGTTTGCCAATTAAATCGCCTTTACTGTAATACGCATCATTTTTAATGTCAATATTATTAACCTCACCAATATCTCCTAAAACATTAGCCCCGATTGATTTTCTATAGGTTCTTATAGAACGTTTCTGAATGTAAAAGCCGTCATACTTTCGCATTTTTTCTTGTAAAACGGCGTAGTCGTCTTTGGATAAATTGGAGAGAAATACGTAGGGCAACCTCGGTGAATATTTATAGGCTCTATCATATGTTTTTAAGAAATCTTCTTTTGTAATTTTTAAGAGAGCGCAAAACTCTAAGGTATCTAATGGTTTAACTTCACGAGGAATAACCATAACATCGTAAGAAGGTTGGTTGGCAACTAAGAGTTCTCCATTTCTGTCGTAGACGTAGCCGCGTTTAGGATATGTAAATTCCTTTTTAATAGCACTATCGTTAAGAGGACTGTATTTTACAGCGTCATGAACTTGTAGGTAGTAAAGCCTCGCTATAAAAACAAAACCAACGAGGGTAACTAAGCCCAAAAGTAATAACTTTCTCATTTATGGCTTTTAAATAATAGGATGATTAATATGCTTAAAACTGCAGTTAAGAGACTAGAGATTAACGTCTTTTTTAGTACGAGAAGTATTTGTGATATGTTAAAAATTTCAAGATTAAATACTAAAAAATGATGAAAGAGTGTCATGAACGAAACGTATATGACCAATTCGTTAAGTTGTAGTTTGCTGAATTTTATGGTTTGGTTATTGTACAAAGTACCAAAAACATATTTTAAAAATAATGGTCTAGCATAAGCCAAAAATACTGAAGCAGCGGCATGAACACCACCAGAATCTAAAAACACATCTATGAATAATCCGAGACTGAAAGCAATAACTAAGAATAATAATCTGTTGTTGTTTACAGGAAACAACAGAATGAATATGATATAAATAAAAGGATTTATATAGCCAAACAAATTAATGTTACTACAAATAGTGACTTGTACTAAAAGCAATACAATAAACCTTATAATATTTGAAGCCAAGCTATTGTTCATTAGTTAGGCTTTCAAGTTTTTGCAATTCTTCAACATCAGTATTTTTAATAATGTATACGTATTGAATTGTCGTCATGTCGTTAAATAAGCGTACTTGGATTTTATAGGTGTCTCCTGTGACATCAGTTTTGAAGTTTTCTACTGTACCAATGCCTATATTCTTTGGGAAAATAGCAGATTGTCCACCAGTAACTATTGTATCTCCAATGGTTACTTTCGCAAATTGTGAAACATCTTCTAATTGTGCTAGGTATGGAGAGATGCCATCCCAAGTTAATGAACCGTTCTGGTTAGAAGATTTAAGCTTAGCATTTATGCGACTTTTTTTATTTAAAATCGAAAGTACAGTCGAGAACTTCTTAGAAGTGTTGTCTATAATACCAACAATACCTTTTGATGTGATTACCCCGTAATCTTGTTGAATACTATCTCTTTTACCTTTGTTAATAGTAAGATAGTTGTTTGGCGAGTTGTAACTATTCTTGTAAACTTCAGCAGATACAATTTTGAATCTTCCTTCACTTAAACTTGAATCAATTAGAGTAGCTTCACTAACTGAAGGAGTATTTAAAAGCATTTCTCTTAACTTCTTGTTTTCTTCAACAAGAATAGTGTTTTGCTCTTTTAAATTAAAGTATTGGTCAATACTATTAACTGTTCTGTAAACACCTCCAGTTAGGCTATTTGCAGAATTTATAAACTCACTGCGATGATAAGAGTGGGATTGAATTGTTAGGGATAATGCAATACCAAATAGTAATAAAAACAATAGAAATGTTTTGTTTCTAATTACAAAATTGAAAATTTGTTGCATTATTTAACTCTATTTAATCAATACGCTTTTGTATTTAGCAATGTTTTTTAGAGTAATTCCTGTACCACGAACAACAGCTCTTAAAGGGTCTTCTGCAATATAAACTGGCAAGTCTGTTTTTTGAGACAAACGTTTGTCTAAGCCTCTAAGCATTGATCCTCCACCAGCTAAATAAATACCAGTGTTATAAATGTCTGCCGCTAATTCCGGCGGTGTCTGTGATAGGGTTTCCATAACAGAATCTTCAATTCTTAAAATAGACTTATCAAGAGCTTTAGCAATTTCGCGATAAGATATTTGAACTTGTTTAGGTTTACCAGTTAGCAAATCACGTCCCTGAACACTCATATCTTCAGGTGGTAAATCTAAGTCTTCTGTTGCTGCACCAATCTGGATTTTAATCTTTTCGGCAGTACGGTCACCAACATAAAGGTTATGCTGAGTCCGCATGTAGTAAATAATATCGTTTGTAAATACATCACCAGCTACTTTAACAGATTTGTCACAAACTATACCACCAAGTGCAATAACTGCAATTTCAGTTGTACCACCACCAATATCAACAATCATGTTTCCTTTTGGTTGCATAATATCTACGCCAATACCAATAGCCGCGGCCATAGGTTCATGAATTAGATATACTTCTTTGCCATTAACACGTTCACAAGATTCTTTTACAGCTCGCATTTCTACCTCTGTAATTCCTGAAGGAATACAAACCACCATACGTAATGCCGGATTAAAAAGCTTTTTCTTTAGAGCTGGAATATTCTTGATAAACAAATTTATCATTTGCTCAGAGGCATCAAAATCTGCAATTACACCATCTTTCAATGGCCGAATTGTTTTAATATTCTCATGAGTTTTTCCTTGCATCATGTTGGCTTCTCTACCAACGGCAATTATTTTTCCTGTTAGTCTATCTCTAGCCACAATCGATGGGCTATCGACAACAACTTTGTCATTGTGTATGATTAATGTGTTTGCAGTACCTAAATCAATGGCTATTTCTTCCGTTAGGAAATCAAAAAATCCCATGCGTTATTCTCGTATTTTTGGGTGTGTATTCTCTTAAAATCTTGGCTATACGTAAATGTAATAAAATATATGCTATTTCTTTGATTATGGATGTTTATAAATAAATTTTTTTTACAGATGTTTTAAAACATTAGTACATCTATCAAAAAATAGTTAAACAACTCAATTTTAGTGCTTAAAATGCCTTGTGCCTGTAAATACCATGGATACATTATTTGCATCACAGTAATTGATACTTAATTCATCTTTAATAGACCCACCAGGCTGAATAACAGAAACAATACCTGCATTATCTGCAATCTCTACACAATCAGGAAAAGGGAAAAAAGCATCACTTGCCATAACAGCACCTTTTAAATCAAAATTAAAAGATTGTGCTTTGTGTATGGCTTGATTTAGAGCGTCTACACGACTTGTTTGTCCTGTTCCACTCGCACACAGCTGTTTGTTTTTTACTAAAACAATTGTATTGGATTTAGTGTGCTTACAGATTTTAGATGCAAAGATTAAGTCCTCGATTTCATTGAGACTTGGTGCTTTCTTAGTAACTGATTTTAAGTCTTCAGTTCTGTCAGTTTTATCGTCACGTTCCTGGACTAAAGCACCATTCAAACAAGTTCTTACCGTAGTTTTTGGCAACTCTATATCATTAAGAATCAATAGAATTCTATTTTTCTTTCCTTTTAAAATTTCTAAAGCCTCATCACTAAAAGAAGGAGCAATAACAACTTCGCAGAATAGTTTGTGAATTTCTTCGGCAGTCGCTTTGTCAATTTCTGTGTTAGAAATTAGTATACCTCCAAAAGCAGAAACTGGGTCACCGGCCAATGCGTCTACGTAAGCTTGGTGTATTGTTTTACGTTGCGCAAAACCGCAAGCGTTATTATGTTTCAGAATGGCAAATGTTGGTGCTTCGTTTTTAAATTCTAATATTAAGTTTACAGCAGCATCAACATCTAAAAGGTTATTGTAACTCAACTCTTTACCATGTAGTTTTGCAAACATAGCATCAAAATCTCCGAAGAAAAAACCTTTTTGGTGAGGGTTTTCGCCATAACGCAATACTTTGCCATTGGTTTCGCTAATTTTTAAAGCAGCATGTCTATGGTCTTTGTTAAAATAATTAAAGATTGCAGTATCGTAATGCGAAGACACATTAAAGGCTTTTGCAGAAAAACCTTTTCTATCTTCTTCTGAAGTTTCACCATTTTTAGAATTTAGAAGCCCCAAGAATTCAGCGTAGTCATCAACAGATGATACACAAATAACATCGGCATAGTTTTTTGCTGCAGCTCTTATTAGCGATATACCGCCGATATCAATCTTTTCTATAATGTCTTGGTTGCTTGCACCAGAAGCAACTGTTTTTTCAAAAGGATATAAATCAACGATAACTAAATCTATCTGGGGGATTTCAAAATCCTTTAACTCAGCAGCATCGCCCTCATGACTTTGACGATTTAAGATGCCGCCAAAAACTTTTGGGTGCAATGTTTTTACGCGTCCACCAAGAATTGAAGGATAAGAAGTTACATCTTCAACAGGAACAACATTAATGTCCAAATCTTTAATAAATTTTTCAGTACCACCGGTAGAATAAATGGTGACGCCAAGGTCTTTTAGTTTTTTTACAATTGGCTCTAAGCCATCTTTGCTAAATACAGAAATTAATGCTGATGAAATGCTTTTGTTGCTCATTAGTTGTGTTGTGAAATTTAAAAGCAGTAAAAATACAGATAACTCCAAAAAAAGAGGACTTAAAAAAGCACTTTGTTTCAGTTTTTTGTAACATTAAATTGTTGAAAACGTCATATCGGTATACTTAAAGAAAAATAGAGGTCAATGCTAGTGTACTTACGCCTGTTTAAAGAGAGTTTTTCCTTTGCGTTGAATGCGTTGCGAAACAATAAACTTCGTACGTTTTTATCACTTTTAGGTGTAACGGTTGGTATCTTTTCTATTATAGCTGTTTTAGCAGCTGTCGATTCTTTGGACCGTAATATTAAAGACAGTCTTTCTGGTCTTGATAAAAACACAATCTACCTTTCAAAATATTCTTTTGTTCCAACAGAAATACCACGATGGAAACGTGAGCGTTTTCCTCAAGTAGATTATGATGATTTTGAATTTGTAAGACGGAATATTTCGGATATTGAAGCCTCAGCTTATGTCATTTTTGGTGGAAGTGAAACAATAAGATATCAGGCAGAAACTTTAACTAATGTTGAAGTTACGCCGATATCAGATGGTATTTATACTATTGATGATTTAAAAATAGTTAAAGGACGTTTTTATTCTGAATTAGAGTCTGAAACGGGAGCTCCAGTAATTGTTCTAGGTTTTACATTGGCAGAAAATTTATTTGACAATGATAATCCAATAGGTAAACAAATTAGAGTTTACGGAAGAAAACTAACTGTTATTGGTGTTTTAAAAAAATATGGTTCTGGCTTAGGAGATTCTCCTGATGGAAAAGCTTTTGTGCCTGCTAATTTTGTGCGTCGTTTTAGAAATGGAGGTGCTAATGGTTTGCCAGGCGCAGTTGTAATAAAGCCTAAAGCAGATGTCGATGTTGGTGCTTTTGAAAGTATTCTGAAACAAAAATTTAGAGCTTACAGAGGATTAAAAGCTGATGAAGCAGATAACTTTTTTGTTAATAAGTTAGCAGGAATGGTTTCTATAGTCGATGGTATTATAGGAGTAATGAATGGTATCGGCTGGATGATTAGTCTTTTCTCACTTTTAGTTGGTGGTTTTGGTATTGCTAATATTATGTTTGTTAGTGTTAAAGAGCGTACAAATCTTATTGGTATTCAAAAATCTCTCGGTGCCAAGAATAGATTTATTTTGTTTCAGTTTTTATTTGAGGCTACAATTTTAGCTATTGTTGGTGGTTTGGTAGGTCTAGGTTTAGTTTGGATTATGACACTCGTTGCTTCGGGCATGTCAGGAGATTTTGAATTTGTATTATCTGCCGAAAATATGCTTTTAGGTTTTGGACTTTCGTCAGTTATCGGACTTATTTCTGGAGTTTTACCTGCGATAAGGGCATCAAGGTTGGATCCTGTTGAAGCAATAAGAACAGGAATGTAGATATTTGATTATTTTTATACTTTCTGTAACAGTTTTTCTGATTTGAGATTTTATCTTTAGGCTTTAAAACTAACAGTCAATGTTTGTCTATCTAAGACTATTAAAAGAGAGTTTTACTTTTGCCTTTAATGCATTACGCAATAACAAATTACGTACGTTTTTGTCATTATTGGGTGTGACCATTGGTATCTTTTCTATTATTGCTGTACTAGCAGCAGTAGATTCTTTAGATAAAAACATAAAATCTCAATTAAGTTCTCTGGATAGTAATACCATGTATTTGGCACGTTTTTCTTTTGGACCAACCGATGTGCCAAGATGGAAACGCCAACAATTTGATAAAGTCAATTATAACGAATACAACTACCTTAAAGATAATCTTTCTGGTGCTGAGCATGTTGCATATCAGCTTTTTGTAAGACCTGAAAGTGTGCGTTACGAGTCGGAAGTGGTGAGTAATGTAAATACTGTAGTAGTATCTCATCGATTTGCAGATATTCAGACTTTAGAATTTTCAAAAGGACGTTTTTACAACGAATCCGAATCCAATTCAGGAAAACCTGTCGTGGTCATTGGTGATGAAATTGCTAATTCATTGTTTGGAGAGTTAGAGCCTATTGGAAAACGTATTCGACTCTATGGGCAAAAATTCACAGTAATTGGAGTTGTAAAAAAAGAAGGTTCGGGACTGTTTGGGGATAGTAACGATGTTTCCATTTTTCTGCCAGCAAACTTCGTGAGAAACCGTTATGGTGATAATAATAGAAACATTAATAATATTGTAATTATAAAGCCAGAGGCTGACGCAGATATCGATGAGTTGAAAGCAGAAGTTACTCAAATCATGCGCTATCGTCGTGGTCTAAAACCAAATGAAATAGATACTTTTTTTATTAGTGTTATCTCTGGATTAAAAGATGCTATTGACGGTATTATTGGTAGTATGAATTTTATTGGCTGGATGATTAGTTTGTTCTCACTTTTAGTTGGTGGTTTTGGTATTGCTAATATTATGTTTGTGAGTGTAAAGGAGCGAACCAATCTTATCGGAATCCAGAAGTCATTAGGTGCAAAAAACAGATTTATTTTGTTTCAGTTTTTATTTGAAGCTGTAATCTTGGCTATTGTAGGCGGAATCGTTGGTTTAATTATGGTTTGGCTAGGAACATTAATTGCAGACAACATTGCAACCGATTTTGACTTTGTGCTTTCTCCAAAAAATATGTTTATAGGCTTTTCAATTTCTTCAATTATAGGTTTGATTTCTGGGGTAATCCCAGCGAGAAGAGCTTCAAAATTAGACCCTGTTGAAGCCATCAGGACAGGAATGTAGATTAAAAATATTTCTAGCTTTAAAATGAATTGTAATCGCCTGACTAAAGATGGAGTTGCCAATCACACATAATTTGATATTTATAGTTTTTAAGCCAGTACTTTTGCAACCTCTTTACAAACAAACTCCAGAAAACGCTCATCAGTTTCAGTAAATGGATTAGCTGTATTAGAGTCAATATCTATTTGACCTATATTTTTACCATTGACAAAAATTGGAATAACAATTTCAGCTTTTACAGTAATACTACAAGCAATGTAATTATCCTGCGCTTTTACATCTGGGACTACAAAATTTTGATTACTAACAGCCACTTGCCCACATATACCGTTTCCAAAAGGAATAATAGTATGGTCTGTAGGTTCGCCAACATAAGGTCCAAGTTTTAACTCATGCTTATCACCATTTTTAAAATAAAAACCTACCCAGTTGTAATAAGGTATGTGTTCTTCAAGAAGCTCACAAATTTTTAAGAGTCTGTCATCTACGCTTAAAGTGGCATTAGAAGTAATGTTTGTTATGTGTGGTTTTAATTCATTAAAAGTCATTCTTATCAAAAATTTTGGCAAACATATCTAAAAACTGCTAGTTTCAAATCCGAATTCTATAATTTTAACTGCATAATAACAAATGTCTTTAATTTGAAGTCACTATTAACAAAATAAAAGCTTGTCATTCATATTATACTCACCTTTGTTTTAGTACATGGTGTCTTGTCTTTTGGTTATAATTTTTAATTGATTATCCTTTTTTAATCATAAATTGAAAAATATAACGATTTCTCTGTCATTTCGAGCGTGGTCGAGAAATATAAAGTATTGTTTTACAAGGCATTTCGACCAATCTCAATGTGAAAGAATGAGTTTGAAATTTTAATTATTACTCATTACGGACATTCAAAAATTTTATTTAGATTTCTCTGATGGTTCAAAATATTATCCAGATTATTTTTTCAAATTTAGTAGGTAAACAAACGCAAGCTGTTTTAAGTTCCCTTGATTATAGAACCAATATTGTGCCACATTATGATGAGCCATCATTAATGACTTTTGTTAATCAAAAATACGTAGCTAGAATTATTGAAGTTAGTAATGGCATGAGTGTTACCATTTTGTTTATTGCTTTTGTGGTGGCTTTTTCTGATACTTTTAAGCGTACATTCTTTTTATATTAGCAGCTAGTGTATTGATTTATGCTGTCAATCTTATTAGCGTTGTTTTGCTTACCATTGGTCTGCGTCATTATACATGGCGTAGTGAGGTCATGCATGAGGTTATATTTCCACTAGCCATTTACAGATGGTTTTTTGCTTTGGATGTTCTGGGTCAATCCTTTTTCAAAAAAAGTTAAAATCTACTAATATCTAAAATTCAGTCATATAGTATCGCGTTTGTGCTCTTAATGTTACTAGTTTTGGTTAGAGCTTTCGAGGATGTTTTGTTCTATAATCCTTATCTGGTATTTTTTGAAAATGATTATCTGTACATAGATAGCCCGCGACGTGAGGTTGCAAAGTTGATATTTTTCACTTCTTTGCGATATCTAATTAATACCTTATTGTCCTTAGCTATTATTTATTGTGCGTTTCAAGACTGACAAATGATTAAGTATTCCATGGTTATTTATGGAATTGCTTACATCTGTTTTTTAATGCCTTTTTTTGTGCTTTGTTATCAACCCACGACAAGAAGATTACTATTTATTCTTTAATGTAAACGATTTTTAATTCAATCTATCATTCTTTTTTTTACTCCTTCCGGCATTATATTATTATAAGTTAAAGCGTTAATAGTTAGCTAAATTAGGTTGCTTGTGCTAGTTTTTTTCTAATTTTACACTGTGAATTATTTAATAACACATAGAGTCTTTGCAATAGTACTATCAGTTTTGGTGTTGCTTTCAACGTTTTCTTTCACAGTTAAAAAACATTATTGTGGTAATAATTTGGTAGATGTTGCAGTATTTTCTGAAGCCAAAGATTGTGGTATGGAAATTGACACTATGGTTAAGGTAGAAAAACCTTGCTGTAAAGACACAGTTGATATTGTTGAAGGACAGGACGAGTTAAATATTGTCACATTTAATGATTTAGAATCAGCAACTCAGTTATTTGTTTCATCATACATATATACTTGTACCTCACTTTTTGAAAGTCTACCTAAACAAATAATTCCGCATAAGGATTATTCACCTCCAAATATAGTCAAGGATATACAGCTTCTAGACGATGTATTTTTAATTTGATGTTTTGTTTTTAAGAATTTTGAAACAAGATTAACATCAAATTAATAAACAAAAATGACACACATATATAAAGTTACAGGAATGACCTGTAATGGTTGTAAAGTTTCAGTAGAAGAGAAGCTTTCTTCAATATCTGAAATACAAAACGTATCTGTTAGTTTAGAAAAATCCGAAGCTGAGGTTACTATGCAAAAGCATGTCCCAGTTTCAGAATTACAATCTGTCCTACCAGTAAAATATACAATTACACCAAAAGAAGACCTAAATGTCTTTAGCTCTAACGCTATTGATGAGGAGCCAAAAACTGAATTTCAACAATTATTCCCTTTACTTTTAATATTCGGATACATTTTAGCCGCTTCAGTTTTACTTAACGCAAACCCTTGGAGAACTTCTGATTTTATGTTCGATTTTATGGGGCTTTTCTACGTCGTATTTAGCTTTTTCAAATTTGTAGATTACAAAGGTTTTCCAAAAAGTTTTGCCATGTATGATCCTTTGGCTAAAGCTATTCCAGTTTACGGATGGGTATATCCTTTTATAGAAGTTGTTTTGGGCTTAGCGTTTCTTATGCGTTTTCAGGTAGAAATTGCTCTAATAATTACTTTAATAATTTTAGGAATAACTACTATTGGTGTAACTAAGGCATTGTTCAGTAAGAAATCGATTCAATGTGCTTGTTTAGGCACTGCATTGCAATTACCAATGACCAAAGCTACTTTTATCGAAAACACAATTATGATACTAATGGCAATATTTATGCTCTTAAAAATTTATAGTGTATGAATAAGCTAGTCTTAGTTATTATAGTACTCTTTTCTTTGATGTCTTTTTCTCAAAAGAAACTAAATGGCGTTATTTTAGAGTCTGTGGAGGGCAAGGAAACCCCATTGGCAGGAGCAAATGTTTATTGGTTAAATTCTTCGATAGGTTCAATAACTGACGAAGATGGCAAGTTTTCTATTGCTTATGAAGCTTATTATACAAAACTAGTAGTAAGTTTTGTAGGTTTTAAAACAGATACGTTGATGATTACATCAAACAAATCTATTCGTCATGTATTAGAATCTACAGCTAGTTTAGACCAGATAACTATAACATCAAGAAAACAAGCTACAGCAAAATCTTATCTTAAGGCAACAAATACATTTATGGTAAGCAGTGATGAGTTACTTAAAGCAGCATGTTGTAATTTATCCGAAAGTTTTGAAACTAATCCGTCTATTGACGTCAACTTTGCAGATGCCGTTTCTGGTACAAAGCAGATAAAGATGTTAGGTTTAAAATCGCCTTATATTTTAATAGCCACAGAGAATATACCAGCAATAAGAGGTGCTTCGCAAGCTTACGGGTTAAGCTTTATTCCGGGGACTTGGGTAGAGAGTATACAAATTACAAAAGGTGCAGGTAGCGTTATTAACGGTTATGAGAGTATCGCTGGGCAAATTAATGCAGAACTCGTAAAACCGTCTACAGATAATAGATTATTTGTTAATGCTTATGCTGGAGTTAATGGACGATTAGAACTAAATACACACATTAATCAAAAATTTTCTGATAAATGGAGTACAGGTTTGTATTTACATGGCAATTTAAGAGATCAGGAATTTGATAGAAATGATGATACGTTTCTGGATGTGCCAATAAAAGAACAAATTAATGTGATGAATCGTTGGCAATACACCAATGCCGAAAAGGGAATTGTAAGCTTTATAAATCTTCGATATTTAAATGATAATACCCAAGCAGGACAAGAAATTTTTAATCCTGATACAGACAGAGGAACTACAAATTCTTGGGGAAGCCAAATAAATACAGAGCGTTTTGAGGTTACCACAAAATTAGGTTACGTTAACCCTGAAGTAACTTGGCAAAGTTTAGGGTTTCAAACAGCATTTAGCTCACATAAGCAAGATTCTTATTTTGGATTGAATGTTTACAATATTCAGCATAATAGTTTTTATTCAAACTTGGTTTATAATAGTATTATTTCAGATTCTCGACATAAAATAAAAACAGGTCTGAGTTTTACTTTAGACAATTTTGATGAACTCGTAAATGCAGATACTTTTGAAAGAACTGAGAATTCCTTCGGCGGCTTTTTTGAATACGCTTACGATGATTTAGAGAATTTGACGCTAACGGCAGGTGTTAGAGCAGACCAACATAATCGATTTGGTTTTTTTGTAACACCAAGATTGCATTTGCGCTATACGCCTTGGGAGAAATCAGCGATAAGATTATCTGCTGGTCGAGGAATACGAAGTGCTAATATTTTTGCTGAAAACCAGAATTTGTTTTCAAGTTCACGACAAATAAATATTGCTAGTTCTGGTGGAAAAATTTATGGTCTCGACCCAGAAATCGCATGGAATTATGGTATAAGTTATTTGCAGGGTTTTAATTTGTTTGAAAGGAAAGGCGACATTACATTCGATTTTTATCGTACTGATTTTCTAAATCAAGTTGTGGTAGATTGGGAAAACCCTTTTGAAATTAATTTCTATAATTTAGAAGGACAGAGCTTTGCTAATAGTTTTCAGGTTGAAGTAAATTATAATCCTTTCGGAAATTTGGATATCAGAACTGCTTATAAATTTTACGATGTCCAAACCGACTATAATTCGGGACGATTACAAAAACTACTGACACCGCGTCATCGTTTCTTTGCTAATGCAGGTTACGAAACTAATAGAAAAGAAAATGGAAGTCAATGGAAGTTTGACATCACTTATAATTGGCTTAGTGAGCAACGGTTTCCTGATACTAGTATAAGTGCGTCAGAATTTCAGTTGAATGAGTTTTCGCCAACCGTTGGAACACTAAATTTACAAGTTACAAAAGTATTTTCACCTAAATTTGAAGTTTATGTTGGTGGTGAAAACGTTACGAATGTAAGGCAACCAAATCCAATTATTAGTGCAAGTAACCCATTTGGTTCAAATTTTGATAGTAACTTTGTGTATGGTCCAATTTTTGGAAATATGTATTATGCGGGTCTACGCTATAAAATAAAATAAAATAAGATGAAAAAACTAATAACACTTTCGGTAATGCTAATTGGATTATTAGCATTCTCTCAAAACAAAAATGCTAGAAAGACTATTGAAGTAGATGGCATTTGTATGATGTGTAAAGAGCGCATTGAAAAAGCAGCAATACGAACCAAAGGTGTAAAATCTGCTATTTGGAATGTAAAGACACATGAATTGAAACTTGTTTTTGATGAGCGTAAAACTGATGTAGAAACTATTTCTAAAAAGTTAGCTTCTGTTGGTCATGATACCAAAATAGTTAAAGCTACCGAAGAAGCATATAATTCTGTACATCCATGTTGCAGATATCGAGACGATGATGTAAAAAACGACCATGAAAATGGAAATTAGTAAAAAGCCAGAATTTGAATTCTGGCTTTTTTGTTTTTAATAGCTTGATATTCTGTTAGTTTTCGTCGAGCTTCGTTAACGTATGATAAAAAAATTGAAATGATTTTTATCAACTGAGCATTAACGAAACTCCAAAAACAAAAGCCTTTGATTCTGATCAAAGGATTTTAAATTTTAATCAGATTAAACTATTAATGGTTATTGTAGTCTAAATTGAAAACAATAACTAAATCCATATGTCCAAATCAATCAATTTTTGTCTGCTACTTCTTTATACTTTTGTGTTTTATTCTTGTAATAATAACGAGGATTATGAGCCAGTTGATACTAATGATAGTGTTTTAAACTTGCCAGAGCAGCCTTTTGATTATGAGAGTTTAAATTTGCCAAGTCATTTTACTACGAATTTACCTGGTCAACCTTTGCCTACGTCAGTCAATGGTATTGATAATACACCAAACGATAATCCAATTACCAATGAAGGCGCAACATTAGGTCGCGTCCTTTTTTATGATAAAAAATTAAGTGCCAATGGCACTACAGCATGTGCGTCTTGCCATAAGCAGGATAAAGGTTTTTCGGATGACGCCATTTTAAGTATTGGTTTTGATGGGGGTTTTACTGGACGTCATTCGATGACTTTAATAAATTCTAGGTATTACCAACGTGGTCGCTTTTTCTGGGACGAAAGAGCTGCTACTCTAGAAGAACAAGTATTAATGCCGTTTCAAGACCCAGTAGAAATGGGAATGACCTTGGAAGAAGTTGTAAGTACAGTACAAGAACAATCTTATTATCCTGAGTTATTTGAAAGTGCCTTTGGTACACAAGATATTGATAGTGATAAAATTTCAAAAGCGTTATCACAATTTGTGCGAAGCATTGTAAGCTATTCGAGTAAATATGATACAGGTAGAGTTGTATCTGCAGCGCCAGGTGCAAACTTTTCTAACTTTACAGTCGAAGAGAATTTAGGTAAAAATTTATTCTTACAGAGTATTCCTAATGGCGGTGGCGCCTGTTTTGGTTGTCATACCACAGAAGCATTTGTTAGTGCAAATCCTGGTCCGCAAAATAATGGACTTGATTTAGTGTCAACTACAGATAATGGTGCAGGTGATGTATTTAATAACCCTATTTTTGTAGGTCGTTTTAAGACAAGTACTTTACGTAATATTGAGTTGACTGCACCTTATATGCATGACGGAAGGTTTGCAACACTTGAAGAAGTTGTGGAGCACTATAATAGTGGTATACAAAGTCATCCAACACTTTCGCCAGCATTGACTGATAATAATGGTAATCCTGTTCGCTTAAACTTTACAGAGACAGAAAAAGCCGCTTTGGTGGCATTTCTGGCACCAAACCATAAAGTGTGTAAGTAAAGTTATTCTGAAATTTTTCTGGGGCAATTTTTCTATTGCCCAATGGGGAAAAATTTCGGAAATAACTTTACGATATAATATTCAGTAACTTTATAAAC
>NZ_JABDQL010000151.1 GCF_013042245.1 Winogradskyella sp.
AATAATCTTGTTGAAATCGACTATTAAGATACTGAAAATCAATAACTTAAACAAGTTTAAGACGTTGTTTTTCAATGAATTAAGCTTGTTTTTTTATCTATTTACCAACCCTTGATTCGCATTAATAGATAAAAGCTAATTACATTAAGGCATATCTTACTAGGTATGTTTTTTATTGTTGAAGACCTAAAAGTGCGTTAAATAAATACTAAATAGCCTATGTAACCCATACCATAATTATCTGTTTGCGTATTTTGAAGCAAAATTTAAAACCAACATATTTTGAAACATTTACGTATTAAACTTCTGTTTGTTTGTTTCGCATTTTTAGTATTCTCTTGTAATACAGCGAAAAAAGCAAGCAAAGCAAAGAAAGGCAGCCCAACTGCTGCTGCCAAAGCATCTGCTAAAAAACCCAAAAAAGGCGCAATTAAACCTTACAGTAAAGTCATTACCAAAGATGCTAAAACAGATAAAGGTTTGTTTGATATTCATAAATTAGACGATAAATTTTTCTACGAAATTCCAGATTCCCTTTTCGAGAGAGAAATGTTAATGGTGACTCGTATCGCTAAAACTGCCAATGGTATTGGTTTTGGTGGCGGTAAACAAAACACTCAAGTTTTACGTTGGCAAAAGAAAGACAAAAAGGTATTGCTTCGAGTAGTTTCTCATCAAGTTGTTGCAGCAGACTCATTACCTGTGCATGAAGCTGTAGTTAACTCAAATTTTGAGCCAATACTTTATGCGTTTCCTATAAAAGCATTCAGTAAAGATTCTACTAAAACAGTAATCGATGTTACACCTATGTTTAGCAAAGATGTTAAGGCATTGGGATTCCCTCAAGGTAGACGTCAAGCATATAGAATTACCCGATTAGATTCAGAAAAGTCTTTTATAGAATCATTAAAAAGTTATCCTGAAAATATTGAAGCAAGACACGTAAAAACATATGCAGCTGGTCGTCCACCTTCAAATTCAAGTACAGGAACAATTTCGTTAGAAATTAATAACTCAATGATTCTTTTACCAAAAGTACCGATGCAACGTCGTAATTTTGATCAACGTGTTGGATGGTTTGGTAGAGGTCAAACCGATTATGGTTTAGATGCTCAAGAAAGTAAAACGGTGCGTTATTTAGACCGTTGGAGACTAGAAGTTAAAGATGAAGATATTGAAAAATTTAAGCGTGGTGAATTAGTTGAACCAAAGAAGCCTATTGTTTATTACGTAGACAGAGCTACACCAGACCAATGGAAAAAATACATAAAGCAAGGTATCGAAGATTGGCAAGTTGCTTTTGAAGCTGCAGGTTTCAAAAATGCTATTATAGCAAAAGACCCACCAACAGTTGAGGAAGACCCAGAATGGTCACCAGAAGATGTACGTTATTCTGTTGTACGTTATTTAGCGTCTCCAATACCAAACGCAAATGGACCTCACGTAAGTGATCCTCGTTCTGGAGAAATTTTAGAAAGTGATATTAACTGGTACCACAACGTAATGACATTATTACGTAACTGGTTCTTTGTACAAACTGCTGCCATAAACCCGGATGCTCGTGGTGTTGCTTTTAAAGATGAAGTAATGGGACGCTTAATTCGTTTTGTATCTGCTCACGAAGTAGGACACACTTTAGGATTACCTCATAATATGGGTAGTAGTGTTGCATATAAAGTTGAGGATTTAAGAAACCCTGAGTTTACTAAAAAATATGGTACAGCACCGTCAATTATGGATTATGCTCGTTTTAATTACGTTGCACAACCTGGTGATGAAGGCGTGACTTTAATGCCAAACATTGGACCATACGATAAGTACGCCATTAATTGGGGTTACAGACCTATTTTAGAAGCAAAGTCTGCTGAGGACGAAAAGAAAACATTAGACAGCTGGATTTTAGAAAAAGCTGGCGACCCAATGTACCGTTTTGGAAGACAACAACGCCCAGTTATTGACCCAAGCTCTCAAACTGAAGATTTAGGTGACGACGCTGTTTTAGCAAGTGAATATGGAATAAAAAACCTTAAGCGTATAGTACCTAACTTAATCGAGTGGACTGCCGAAGACGGTAAAAATTATGATGATTTAGAAACCATGTATAATCAAGTCCTTGGACAATTTAATCGCTATATGGGTCATGTATCCAATAATATAGGTGGTGTTTATGAAATCTATAAAACCTACGATCAAGATGGTGCTGTTTATACACATGTTGCTGACGACCACCAGAAAAAAGCAATGAATTTTATACAAAATCAATTATTTACAACGCCTAATTGGATGTTGGACAACAATATTTTTAATAAAATTGAAAGTGCTGGACATATAGAGCGTGTAAGAGGTATTCAAACACGTACACTAAATAATATTATGGATTTTGGAAGAATGCAACGTCTTCTAGAAAATGAATCCATAAATGGCGATAAAGCTTACGGTCTTTACGATATGATGAAAGACTTAAGAAGGGGTTTATTCAGCGAATTACGTTCAGGGAAGAAAATCGATATTTACAGACGTAACCTTCAACGTGCTTATATTGAACGTGTGGAGTTTATCATGAAAAATGAACAACCAAATATCCCTGCTCAATTTAGACGCTTCTTCGGAGGAACATCTGTTAACGTCAGTCAGTCTGATATTAGAGCTGTTGTAAGAGCAGAATTAAAATCACTGCGCTCTCAATTGAGAAATGCTCGTGGTGGAGATTCTATGAGCAGAATTCACATTTCTGACGCTTTAGAACGTGTAAATAATATCTTAGACCCAAAATAATCTAAAGATTTTATATAATCTTAAAAAGCCTCAAAGTTTATTTGAGGCTTTTTATTTTAAGATAGTTTTAATGGCTTGATGATAAGCTTCAAATTCAATTAGGTTATTATGATTACCGTTTTCCACAGTATAGAAACTTAGATTAGGTATATCTAATTCTAAAAGCTTTTTACCAGATTCATAAGGCACAATATTGTCTGCTCTCCCATGAATTATTGAAATTTCACAATTAGTATTTGGTAGATACTTATAAGTCGGAAACTTATATTTTAATAATCGTTTTACTAGAAAAAAAGGAAATCTACTTTTTGCCACATCTTCAATACTGTAATAAGGCGTTTCAAGAATTAACTGTTTTACTTTATTGTTTGAAGCCAGATAAGAAGCGATTCCTGTACCTAGTGAGCGCCCATATAAAGTAATATCATTTACTGAATAAGATTTCAACAAATAATCATAACAAAGCTGTGCATCTTTATAGAAAGCAGCTTCACTTAATTTCCCTATACTTTTCCCGTAAGTCCTATAATCGATAATTAAAACATCATAATTTAAGCCTACAAAATATTCGGTAATTTTCCCCCAACGACTCAAATCTCCTGCGTTACCATGAAAGTATAAGATAACACCTTTAGGAGTTTCGGCTTTAAAATGAAGTGCATTGATTAGGGCATCATCGCCTGTTTTAAAAAATAACTCTTCAAATGGATAATTAAATTCGAACTGATAATCTTGTTCTAACTTTGTAGGTAAAAACAATAACTTTTCCTGAAAAAAATATAATGATGCTCCTACCATGAGATATAAGGCTAAAAGTATAACTGCAATTCTTTTAAGCCTTTTTTTTAGTTTGTTTTGCACTGTGAATAACGTTAATACTTGTAGTTTCTAAGTCGATGGCTTTTGGTTCTCTATTCAAAATGTCGTCTAACATTTTATGGTAAGATTCAAAATTATTTAAGTTCTTATGACCACCACCAATTACAGTATATAATTCTGTAAGTTTTGGATTGATTTGAGATAATTTTACACTCGATTTATACGGAATTAACTTATCATGAGTTCCATGAATAATATGAATAGGACATTGCACATACTTTAACCATTTGTAAGTTGGTAACGGATACTTCAGCAAAATAGACAAGGGCATAAAGGGCATATAACGTCCTGTAACTTTTGTTAGGCTGTAATATGGGGCGTCTAAAATGAGTTTTTTAGGATTATTCATAGATGCTAATTTTGTAGCAAAACCTGAGCCTAAAGAACGACCGTAAAGTATGATTCTGTCTTCGGTAGTTTTCTCCTTAACCTTATTGTAAACCAATTGTAAATCGCGTTTAATAGCTTTTTGAGAACGCTTACCTGTACTCTTACCAAAACCACGATAATCAACCATTAAAACGTTGTAGCCATGGCGTGTAAAATCTACAGCAAACTTACCCCAACCTTTAATACTTTTTGAATTTCCCTTGAGATAAATAACAACACCTTTACTCTCGCCTTTTGGATAAAAACGTAAACCATTAATAATTGCTCCATCTCGGGTTTCTAGATTATATTCTTTGGTTTCTTGATTTTCATAATCAAACTGAAAACCCTTGGGCAATTTTTCGGGCTTGAATAATACGTAATCTTGAATGTAATACAGTGCAATGCTTATTGCTATGTATATGCCAAGAATTAATAAAATAGTTGAAATCCAGTATTGCATAATTATTTAAGGAATTAGCAACAAGATACTAAATATGTAAGAATAGTGATTGTCAGTAAATCTTTATTCATTTTAATATTAATCAGTGAAGTTCATCTTCAATTTAATATTTAATGTAGGTTTTAGTGAAATATCCTATACTTGTCATGGTAAAAAAATTGATATTTCTACTTATCCATATCGCATTAGCTTTTCAAAATCATGCTCAAAAAGTAGATAATTTAGTTTTTAAAAATGGAATAGACAACCCAAATATGCAAACCGTGCATCATTTTAGGATATTTAGTTCTCGTATTAGACAAAACTTCAAAATTCGTCCAAGTAAAAACAAATCCTTAAGTTTCAACTATGCTAGCGGTAACAATTTTCAACCCTTTGATGAAACCCACCTTACAAAAAACCCAGCTCTAAGGGAAGTATTAAATCAAGTAACTTAGTTTCAAAGAAGATTTAATTTTGCAGACCAAGAAACAACTCTCACAGATTATTACAATATTGTTATAGATGCTGTTATAAAAGAATTTAGGTTTAATTTCACCTTACCAATTGTAAAAGGACACAAAATAAATATCAATACAAGGTCTTATCTAATTACTGATGGTAGTTATTTTTTTCAGTTCTTACAAGCGATGAATCGATAGAATGGTTTCATAGTAATATCACTGGCGGAGAAGACCCTTTTGGGAGACGATTTTACGGATTAAATCAAGTTAATTTCAACTATAATAACCGCAATGAAAACATCTTAAACCTAAGTAAGAATATTTTTTTATTAGTATGTCCGTAATCAGTAATAATTTAGATTTCAAACACATTCTGTCACATTGAGCACTTCGACTACGCTCTGTGACCACGCTCTAAATGACAGATACATTCTGATTATTACACTTTAAGGATATACAGTACGAGGGGTAACATAATGGCGTCACAACACTCTATTATGTTCCTTTATCTAACTGGCCCTTAATTTACACTTATGGCTGTGAAAAAACTTTAAACTCTCCATGTACATAAAATAAGATTTTTCTGTAAATAACGCAGCAGATATACAAACGGGAATAAACTTATATGTTCCACTAGAGAATAAATCAAGCATAAAAAACAGACAAGTGTTAAATAATGTTAAAAAAACTAGTATTTTTAAACGCTTTTGGCTTTAAGTAGTCATATAAAAGAACAAAATGTTTAACGAAAGTGTTTCAATAAAGAAATTCCAGTAAATCGATTAAAAAACAATAAAAATTAAAACCATGAAAAAATTATTAGTACTTGCATTAACTCTCTGTACATTAACAGGCTTTGCACAAAAAGACAAATCGGACAAGAAAAAAGATTTAATGGAGCGCCTTGCAAAGAGACCTTCTCCTGAAGAACGTGCAGAAATACAAACCAAACAAATGGCATTAAGATTAGATTTGTCAGATAAACAACAGACACAAGTTCAAGAATTGTTGCTTGCACATTACAAGGATAGCTATGACAAGATAGACATCGACAAAACACCTGTCAAAGACATGACTCAAGAAGAACGTCAGAAAATGAGAATAGCACGTCTTGATTCACAAATAGAATTAAAAGCAAGTATGAAAACCATCCTTGATGATACACAATATGCCAAATATTCTCAAATGATGGAACGTAAAATGCAAAAAGGCAAGAAAAGAGGAAAAAGAAGAAATTAATTCTTATAAAGTAATTAAAAAAGAGTGCCTTTAGCACTCTTTTTTTATGCTATATCTTTAGCAAATTCTTGTACAGCTTTAATAGTTTCGTCTAAATTTTCATAAGACAAAGCATCTGTTATAAACCAAGTCTCAAAAGCACTTGGTGCAATATAAATACCTTGATTTAGCATACTATGAAAAAACGTTTTAAACGTTTCATTATTTCCCTTAGCTGCACTATTAAAATCATAAACTGGATTTTTGTCAAAATGAACAGATATCATAGAGCCAACTCTATTTATAGTATGTTCAATTTTAAATTCTGAAAGCACACTAGAAATACCTTTATGAAGGTATATAGTTTTCTCTTCTAATCGCTTAAATAAATCCTTATCAGAATTAATAGTATTTAACATTGCTAAGCCTGCCGCCATTGCTAATGGGTTACCACTTAAAGTTCCTGCTTGATATACTGGCCCTATAGGTGCTAAATGGTTCATTATTTCATTTCTAGCAGCGAAAGCACCTACGGGCAATCCACCACCAATAACCTTACCAAAACAAACAATATCCGCATGCACACCATACAACTCTTGTGCACCACCTTTAGCTAATCTAAAACCGGTCATTACTTCATCAAATATTAGCAATATGTTATCGGCATTGCAAAGCGAGCGCAGACCCTCTAAAAACTCTTTTTTAGGCGGAATACATCCCATGTTACCAGCAACTGGCTCAATAATAATAGCAGCAATTTCATTTTTATTAGCAGTAACTAATTCTTCAACATTTTGCAAATTATTATAGTCAGATAATAATGTGTCTTTTGCTGTACCTTGAGTTACTCCGGGACTATTTGGTGTTCCAAAAGTAGCACCACCACTTCCAGCTGCTATTAAAAAAGCGTCACTATGCCCATGATAACAACCAGAAAATTTTATAATCTTATCTCTACCTGTAAATCCTCGTGCCAATCGCACAGCACTCATACATGCTTCTGTTCCTGAATTTACAAAACGAATTTTATCAATATTTGGCACCATGGACACAGCTAGATCCGCTATCTCTGTTTCAATTGCTGTTGGCATACCAAATGATGTCCCAGATTCTGCTTTGGCTTTTACAGCTTCAACAACTGGCTCAAAAGCATGCCCTAATAGCATTGGACCCCAAGAATTAATATAATCTATATATCGGTTTCCATCTTCGTCATAAACGTAAGCTCCTTTAGCAGATTTTGCAAAAATAGGTGTTCCTCCTACACCTTTAAACGCGCGTACAGGTGAATTTACTCCTCCTGGAATCACATCTTGAGCTTCTTTAAAAAGAGCGCTACTTCGTTGATACAACATAATTGTAAGCTTAATTTATTTTAAGAATTTGCCCAATAGACAAATCATTTGATGTTAGTTTATTTTTTCTTTTAATTTCTTCTACAGAAACTCTATACTTTGTACTTAAAGAGTATAATGTATCTCCCTTTACAATGGTATGGGTTATTACTTCTACAGAATCCGCAGACTTCTTTGATTTTCCTCCTAAAACTTTCGCATCGTATTTATAGAGCTCATAGCGCTCAATTAAGCTTATTAATTTTTGAGGATATTTTCTATCTGTTGCATAGCCTGCAGCTCGTAAACCTCTAGCCCAACCTTTATAATCATTAGCTTTTAATTTAAAAAGTTTTGCATAGCGCTTTCTACCTACCAAAAAATCGGAATGGTCTTTATAAGATTTAGAAGCTTGCTTATACTTTCTGAAACATTCTTGAGAGCGATCATCATCATGGTAGATTTTAGCTCCCTTCCAACCATGGCACTTTATACCAAAATGGTTGTTTGCTTCTTTTGCCAATCGACCATTTCCTGAACCCGACTCCAAAATACCTTGTGCTAGAGTTATGCTTGCTGGGATTTTTGAAGTACGCATCTCGGACATTGCTATTTGCGCATAAGTATCAATGTAAGTATCAACAGAAGTTCTCGTTTTTGGTTTTTTTGTTAATAAACTTCCAGAATTTTCTTTAACTACAACTTCTTCTGTTTTTGTTTTTGACTTCTCCTTTTTTGTAACCACACCCTTTTTAGAACCACAAGCCATCGCAAAGCACAATACAATTATTATAAGAAATCTTATTTTCATTTAAACATAGATTAAGGGCATTGACTTGGCTTTTAACCTTTGATTCATCCCTTCAATTCCTTGAATTCCTCCAGTGTGAATTATCAGAATTTTCGAATCGCTTTCAAACTTACCCAATTTTATCATATCCATTATACCAAAAAGCATTTTACCAGTATAAATAGGGTCTAATGGTATATCGTATTTTAATTTAAAAGCATTAATAAACGTTACTAATGAGGTATTTATTTTAGCATAACCACCAAAATGATAATCATTAATTAATTGCCAATTTTCATTATTTGCAAATTTAGCAATTTCTTCACTTAAAAAATGACCTTTTAACGCAGGAAAACCTAATATTTTTTGATACTTTTTTGAAGCATTTATCAATCCAGAAATTGTTCCTCCAGTACCAACACAAGTGCATATATAATCGTATTGGGCATCTTTAGAATTGAGTATCTCTTCGCATCCTTTAACTGCCTGATGATTTGTACCGCCTTCAGGTATTAAATAAAAATCTCCAAATCTATTTTTAAGCTCATCTTGAAAGTACTGAGAGGTCTTATTCCTGTAATCTTCTCGAGTAACAAAATGAAAACTCATACCATTTTCTTGAGCAAATTTTAACGTTGAATTTACATTTATTTCCCCTTGCAATTCTTCGCCCCTGATAACACCAATCGCTTTTAAGCCATTAATCCTAGCTGCATATGCCATTGCAGCTATATGATTAGAAAACGCGCCTCCAAAAGTTAGTATAGTATCTTTTTTTAGCCGCTTAGCCTCAAGTAAGTTATACTTTAACTTTCTATATTTATTACCAGAAATAAAAGGGTGAATTAAATCTTCGCGCTTTATATAAAGCTGAATATTTTTATCATTTTCAATAGGAATCTGTTGTACTTGCGAGTTCATCTTGGCATCAAAAATAATGTATAAAATTCCAAAATGGTCGCTTTTTTAAAAACTTATGATTGCGCTCATTTTGATAGGCTTCTTTTTCAAAAGAAATAGATAAATAAGCATGCAGCCAACTTCTCAATTTAATAAGCCTAACTAAAAACTCAACAACATAGAGCAAATAAAAAAACACGATTAAAAGCTCAACTTGTTGCCGAAGATGAATCTTCTCATGATTAAGCAACACTTTATTTAGAATCAAATCTTTTCGTTTTAAAAAAATAAACGGAAGTAAATAATCCTCGGGGCAAGCCCACGAGGCATTAAAATAATTTCAATTGATTATTCTTTTTCAAACTTTTATAATCCTTTTCAACACCTTGTTCCTTAACATAATTTGCTATCAATTTTTCAG
>NZ_JABDQL010000152.1 GCF_013042245.1 Winogradskyella sp.
AATAATCTTGTTGAAATCGACTATTAAGATACTGAAAATCAATAACTTAAACAAGTTTAAGACGTTGTTTTTCAATGAATTAAGCTTGTTTTTTTATCTATTTACCAACCCTTGATTCGCATTAATACTGTGCATTTTGAAATGTTTAAAATCTAAATTAAATATAAAAATGTATCTTTCATTCATGTTGAAATTACTTAACCTAGCAATAATTTTTGTTTTTGTTTTTGTTTTTGTTTTTGTTTTTAAAACTGAAGCTCAAACTTCGATACTAAATCAAGAATCTAAACTTCCTGTTTCTTACGCTTCTGTTTCATTTGGAAACGGCCAAGGTATTTTTGCAGATGATGAAGGTCTCTTTGTGTTTACAAAGAAATTATATCCAGATATTGATTCACTTTATATTTCAGCATTGGGATACAAAGATTTAGAAATTTCAGCAAATCAACTAAAACCTCAACTCCTATTACAACCACAAACCTCTGAATTAGATGAAGTTATTATCGCAGTAAAAGTTGACAAAACCAAAAACAAAAAATACAAAACCGAGAATCTAAAGCCTTATCTTGATGATGATTATTATAAATGCTGGCTACCAACTATAGAGTCCGAAATTGCCGTTTATTTCCCTAATACAGATGAAAAGCTAAAACGTATAGCTAAAATAAAATTCCCAATTGCTCTAGAGTCTAAAGATTGAAAAAACAGAAAACGCGCTAATAAAGAAAAGAAGAAATTTTCGACCTTATTTAAGGTAAATCTTTACGAAAGTGCTAACGGCAAACCTAGTAAAAACCTCAACAAAAAGCCAATAATTTTTAGAGCTACAGAAAAAGATGGCGATTATCACGAACTCGACATTATAGAGCACAATATTCTATTACCTAACAATGGCTTTTATGTCTCCATACAAGTTTTGGGCTATACCGATAAAAATGGAAAGCTATTACCTAACAAAAAGTATAAGGAAATAAAAAGGGGAAGCGGTATTGTAAAAATCCCAACCAATTTTAGACCACTACTTCCTTTTACAGATGAAATACCAGACAATAGAACATTTATAAAGCGTGTATTTATAAACAGTAACGACTGGCAAGCATTTAAAAAAGGAAATGGTTTTCAGTCTTCATTATTAAAAAGCGGTTTAACCAATTATGGTATTGGTATAGATTTTCATGTTTTTAAAGACTAATCTTCTACTTTTTGAAACCACCTAAATACATCTTACCACTAATAGTCTTCTCTCAATTCTGTTGCACATCACTATGGTTTGCTGGCAATGCAATTATAAAAGATCTATCCTTCAATTTCGGGTTAAATGAATCTGCATTGGGACAACTAACCTCTGCTGTACAATTTGGGTTCATCGTTGGCACATTCTTATTTGCACTATTAACTATAACTGATAGGTTTTCAGCGTCGAAGGTATTCTTTTTTTCAGCCTTGATTGCTGGACTTATAAATCTACTTAGTTTATATACTGAAAATACGATAGTTTCATTAATAAGCATTCGTTTTGTTACAGGCTTTTTCTTAGCTGGAATATATCCTGTAGGTATGAAAATAGCTTCAGATTATTTTGAAAAAGGCTTGGAAAAATCATTAAGTTACTTGGTAGGCGCATTAGTTTTAGGGACCGCTTTTCCGCATCTTCTCAATACTAAACTTTTAGATTTTGATTGGAGAAACATCATCATATCTACATCTGCCCTGTCTATTCTTGGTGGTGCATTAATTCTTATATTTATAAAAAATGGTCCTTATTACAAAAAAGCTCCACATTTTGATAGTCGAAAGATTTTTAAGGTCTTTAAAAACAAATCCTTTAAATCTGCTGCGTTTGGATATTTTGGGCATATGTGGGAACTTTATACGTTTTGGGCGTTTGTTCCATTAATGCTTAATTCTTATTTAAAAATTCATCAAACTAAGAGTTTTAATATTCCCTTATATTCATTTTTAATAATTTCTATCGGAAGTATGGGTTGCTTAATTGGTGGGCAATTGGCTCACCGTTATGGCACTAAAAATATCGCTAAAGCTTCGCTACTCGCCTCAGGAGTTTGCTGTCTCTTATCACCGCTGATCTTCTTTAGTAATTCTGAGATTATTTTTCTTGGCTTTTTATTCTTTTGGGGCATGGTGGTTATTGCCGACTCGCCACTGTTTTCAACTTTAGTAGCTCAAAACACAAATCCAGATTCAAAAGGGACAGCACTAACTATAGTAAACTGTATTGGCTTTGCCATTACTATTTTTAGCATATTGATTTTTAACATACTCAGTAACTATACAAACCCAAGTTATCTCTTTCTAATTCTTGGATTAGGGCCATTATTTGGTTTGTTGCATTTAAGAAAAAGTGCCTAATCTACGATTTCAAAATCGAAATACGTATTAGGAAAAGGCTCTACTCTCAACGTAAAATGCCACCACTCTTTGGGATAATTTCTAAAGCCATGCTTACGCATTACCGTTTGGAGTAACATACGATTTACCTTTTGTTCTTCTGTAATATTTTCATAAGCGACCCAAGATTCTTGGCCAAAAAAATCATAAGGGCTTCCCATGTCTAAAGGCTCGCCTGTTTTGCCATTGACTATGGTTAGGTCTAAAGTACTGCCGCGACTGTGTCCCGATTTGCTGGCGATGTAACCTTCTCTAAACAAATGTCGCTTGTTAACTTTTGGATAAAATTTAGATTTTTTTAATGTGTCATTTATATCTCTTGCCCAACGCACAAAATGATTAACTGCTCGTTGGGGACGATAACCGTCATAAACTTTGAGACATAAATTCTGTTTTTGTAATTCCTCTTGTACAAACTTTAATTGCTTTACTGTAGGTTTTGTGAGATACAGGGTATTGGATTTATAACCATCAACAGTGTCACCAATAAAGTTATTATTAGAAAAATACCGTAATTCAACATTCAAGTCTGGTATAACATCTGTAACTTTTATAAAATTCTTATGGACTGTTTGCTGCTTTTGCATAGCAGAAACTATGAGTAGCAATACCAATAGAATAGTCGTATTTTTGTAAAACTTCATTAAAGCTAAGTTAGATAAAATTATTTATGAATTTATTTTCAGAAGAAAAACAAATATTTCGACTGCCTGATGCGGAGTTAATCTATATTTCTAATTTTTTTTCTAAAGTAGAAGCAGACGGTTATTTTGATACACTAAAAACTACAACTGATTGGCAAGAAGATAATATTAAAGTATTTGGAAAAGTTTATAAACAGCCAAGACTTACAGCTCTTTTCGGAGAAAATAACCAACCTTATTCCTACTCCAATATTGCCATGTATCCTAAACCGTTTACAAAGGAGCTTAATTCAATTAAACAAAAGATTGAAGCAATTTCAAATGAAACTTTCAATACAGTATTACTTAACTTATACCGCAACGGAAACGATAGTAATGGTTGGCACGCCGATAACGAAAAAGAATTAGGCAAACATCCGATTATAGCATCGGTAACTTTTGGGGAAGAACGCCCGTTTCACTTTAAACATAGAAGACTAAAGGAAGAACGTCATAAATTAATTTTACAACACGGTAGTTTACTACTAATGAAAGGCGCTATGCAAGAACATTGGCTGCATCAAATTGCAAAAACGAAAAAGAATATTGGAGAGCGGATTAATTTGACCTTTAGAAATTTGGTAAACCTATAAAAATGAAAAACCGAGATCCCTCAATCTCGGTTTTCCTAATCTGCTTTGATTTATGCTAATAGATTCAGGTAATCCTAAGCCAACAACATAATTCAAATATTTAATTAATTAATCCATTGAACTAAAAACCTGTTTAGTACAGGATAAATATATAAATGTATTTTAATTTAAACGATTAAAAACTTAATTTATCGATGAAATACGTGCAATTTTAACATTTATCTGTAAAAAATATATTTTTATCGACTAAATACACGTTTTATAAATAAAATACACATGAGTATCTCATTATATTCACAAGAAAAAGTATCATATGGCGTTATATTTGTAACTCAATTTATAGCTCCTAAGATGAAGATGAAAACAATAATCTACTTTTTTACGTTCCTGTTAATCAATTTATCGTTTGGTCAAGACAATAGCTACCTAGAGACTGAAGTTGAAATTACAGAATTGATAGACGGAAGTCTAATGATTCCAAAAAATCAAAAAGAAACAGAATTGGTTATTATTATTGCTGGTTCTGGTCCTACTAATCGAAATGGTAATCAAAATTTTTTAAAGAGTAATAACTTAAAAAAGCTTGCTATTGCCTTAGCTAAAGAAAACATCTCTTCTTTTAGGTACGATAAGCGCATTGTAAAACAAATAAAAACTGGAAACATTGATGTAAAGTCAATGAGGTTTCAAGACTTTGTAAACGATGCAAAAGATGTAGTCTCATATTTTAAAGAGAGAAATCAATTCTCAAAAATCTATATTGCTGGGCACAGCCAAGGAAGTTTAGTTGGTATGTTAGCTGCTGAGAAGGATGTCAACGGATTCATTTCACTCGCTGGTGCTGGTCAGAATATTAGTGATGTTATTGTAGACCAGATAAATAATACAGCTAGGCAATTTATTGACGACACCAAACGCGTAGTAGAAACTTTAAAATCTGGTAAAACAACTAAAGACTTTCCTCCTGCACTCGGAGCAATGTTTAATATGGAAATACAACCATTTATGATATCGTGGATGGCTTACCAACCTACAGATATAATTACTAACTTAGAATTACCAATCCTTATAATTAATGGAACTAAGGATTTACAAGTCTCAGAAGAAGAAGCGAAACTATTATCGGATGCTAATCCTAATGCAGAAATAAAGATTATTGAAAATATGAACCATGTCTTATTTACTATCGAAGGCGACAAACTAGAAAATTCAAAATCCTATAATGAAGCTTTTAGAGAGATAAACTCAGAGCTTGTGGAGTCTATAGTTACTTTTATAGAGAAGAATAGATAGTTATAACAAGAATCTAAGTTAAAAAAAGCCGCTTCAATTGAAGCGGCTTTTTTACTAACTAACCAACCAATAGTAATGAAAGCGTTTAAAGTATTGTCGGTAACCATCCAACATCCGCATTAATCATTACAATTATCATATATCAAACGGCGTGCCAAACTTTATTTTAAAAAAACAAATACAATGTGTAACAAAATTATTTTTTGGATACTAATATTTTAAATGATAGACATATTATATCATTTTAATATCATATTAAACCAACCATAAAACATTACATCATGAAAGAAGAAAAAATTATTGTCCCAGCAAACGGATATCTAATGCTATTTGTTTTTCTAATTCTATTTTTTGGAAGCATAGCTTTAATACCAATTTATAAAACAGCTTGGCCAGCACTTGGCATTGTAACTGCATTGATTATTGCCTTTGGATTTTTAATGGTACAGCCAAATGGTTCACGCGTGCTCCTTTTATTCGGAAAGTATGTGGGTACCGTAAAAAAGAACGGTTACTATTGGGTAAATCCTTTTTATACTAAAAAGAAGATATCACTTCGCGCTAGTAACTTTGATAGTGAACGTTTAAAGGTTAACGACAAACTAGGTAATCCTGTAATGATAAGCACCATATTAGTTTGGCGTGTACAAAACACTTATAAAGCTGCTTTTGATGTAGATAATTACGAAAACTTTGTTCGTGTACAAACAGACGCTGCCGTACGCAAGCTCGCGAGTATGTATCCTTACGATAATTTTGCGGACGAAGGTCACGACGAAGATATCACACTCCGTTCTAGTGTCAATGAAGTGAGTAACGCGCTTGAAAAAGAAATAGATGAACGTTTATCTATTGCAGGTATTGAAGTATTAGAAGCACGTATTGGCTATCTAGCTTATGCACAAGAAATTGCAAACGCAATGCTTAAACGCCAACAAGCAACAGCGATCGTTGCGGCAAGACACAAAATTGTAGAAGGTGCGGTAAGTATGGTAGAAATGGCTATTGAAGAACTCAACAAAAAAGATGTTGTAGACTTAGACGAAGAACGCAAAGCAGCAATGGTAAGTAATCTTATGGTTGTGTTATGCGGTGATAAAGATGCATCTCCAGTTGTTAATACGGGAACACTAAGTCATTAATTATGAATAAAAAACAGGTATATAGTATAGCAATTAGTAGTGCAATGGGCACAAGCATAGGCACTACTATAGGTGCTGTCTCAGGAGATATAGTTACAGAAACAGTTTATGGTTCTATGATTGGCATTATGATAGGAGTTGCTATTGCATTTGTAATTTTTAATGAAGAAAAAAATAAAATTATAAAACGGAGAATGCTAAACATATTATCACCCAAAGGAATGATTAATAGCGAACAGCATGTGTCCTTAAAAATACAATACATATAAACACATGAAAGAACACAAAGTCATACAAACAAAAACAGGATTTAGAAATAGATTTCAAAATTTTGAAGATATCTTAAATCAATATGCGCGTGAAGGCTGGTCTGTGAAGTTTATTGGTCAAAATTGGACAAGTCTGGTTTTAGAACGGGATAAAAACAGATAAAATGAAAATTTTTAAGGAAGAACAGCGTTTTACGCAAACATGGCTCATTATACTTATAGTAATTAGTATGATTATACCTTTTACTTTCATTTTGAAAGATGCTGATAATATGACTACAAGTCAAATCATCATTTCTTCTTCGGTAATCTTATTAGCACCAGCAATACTATTTATTTTTAAATTAACTACACGTATTGACGAAAAGGGTATACACTATCAATTTTTTCCTTTTCATTTAAAGACTAGAGTCTTAGAATGGGACCAAATTAGTAATGCTCATGTTAGAATCTACGACCCAATTACAGAATACGGTGGTTGGGGCTTAAAAGGTGGAGCACTCTGGAATAAATCCAAAGGCATAGCTATCAATATAAAAGGAGATATTGGCATACAACTAGAATTAGCTAGCGGAAAGAAAATTCTTATTGGCACGCAGTTAAAAGACCAAGCTAATAGCACACTTGAAAACTATAAACATAAATTACAAAATGGCTAAAAAGAAAGCATTTGCATTACGCATCAATGAAGACATGTTAAAAGCTATTGAAAAATGGGCTGCAGACGAGTTCCGCAGTACCAATGGACAAATAGAATGGATGCTCATGCAATACCTTAAAGAGCACAAACGCCAACCCAAACAAAAAGATAAAGAGTGACTTAGTCAAGTCACTTTTTTTGTGCCTCTATTTTTGTATTTTGCGATACAAATAACTAACTAAATGGGAAATCAACCTTTATTTACCAATGACGCTATTGTTTTTGGATTCCTAATGCTCTCATTAGGATTTGTTTTTTATACAGAATCTTTTAAAACAGGCTTTTGGAGTAAATTTTATAAAATTGTTCCGGGACTATTTATGGCCTACATGATACCTGCCGTTCTAACTACGGTAGGATTGATAGCGCCAGAGTGGGAAATTACATCTTCAACTGGAGAAACTGTAACCGGAAGCTCTAATCTATATTACATGGCTAGTCGCTATTTGTTACCGGCAGCACTTGTACTAATGACTTTAAGTATTGATTTAAAAGGCGTATTTAATTTAGGCTGGAAAGCTTTAGTGATGTTTTTTGCTGGAACAATAGGTATTTTAATTGGCGGACCAGTAGCTCTACTATTAATAGCCCAATTTAATCCAGATTTAATTGGCGTCACTGGTCCAGATGCCGTTTGGAGAGGACTTTCTACGCTAGCTGGAAGCTGGATTGGCGGCGGTGCTAACCAAACAGCAATGCTCGAAATTTATGGCTATAACCAAAAATTATATGGTGGAATGGTGTTTGTAGATATTGTTGTAGCTAATATATGGATGGCTATAATTCTTATTGGTATTGGTAAGCGTAACCGTTTTAATAAATGGCTAAAAGCAGATACAGCAGCAATTGAAGATTTAAAGAAAAAAGTCTCTCAGTTTTCTGAAAGTGTAAAACGAAATCCATCATTGACAGATATAATGATTATTGCTGCCTTAGCTTTTGGAGCTGTAGGTTTTGCTCATTTATCTTCCGATTATTTAGCACCTTATTTTGAAACCATTGTCAGCGGAATAGAAAACCCGACAACACGTAATATTTTCACATTCTTAGGTTCCAAATTCTTTTGGATGATAAGTATAGCCACGTTATTAGCAGTTGGACTCTCATTTACCAAAGCTAGAAATTACGAAGGCGCTGGCGCTAGTAAATTTGGGAGTGTATTTATATACGTCTTAGTGGCGACAATTGGTATGAAAATGGATTTGACTTTAATTTTTGATAATGGTTGGTTGATACTGATTGGTCTTATCTGGATGACTATTCATGCTTTATTACTCATCCTAGTTGCCAAAATCATCAAAGCACCATACTTTTTCTTAGCCGTAGGTAGCCAGGCTAATGTTGGTGGCGCAGCATCTGCTCCTATTGTTGCCTCTGCCTTTCATCCGTCTTTAGCAACTGTTGGTGTACTGTTAGCCGTATTTGGCTATGCCGTTGGAACTATTGCTGCCATTGGTTGTACAATTTTAATGCAAATTGCTGCTGGTGGATAATAGTTTTTTCAAACTAAAATGAGATATTTGCTTTGCTAAAAATTCAACAATAATTATGCGACTACAACACTTAATATATTCACTTATTATTGCTTCAATTCTTGTTTCCTGTGGAAAAGAAGAGAAAGCTAACTTCACATTAAAAGGAAAAATTAAAGACTTAAAAAAAGGAGTAGTTTATCTTCAAAAAGATGGGAGGTCTAGAATTATAAATTTAGATTCTGTTGTCATTATGGGAAAATCAAATTTTACCCTTCAAACAGATATTAAAGAACCCGTTTTACTCTACCTAAAACTAGATAAGTACAACGACAAGGAGTATTTTATTCCTTTTTTTGCTGATAAAGGTATTACAGAAATTAATACTTCTTTAAAAAACTTCAGTGGCGATGCTGAGATAACTGGTTCTAAACAACAAGCAGTTTTAGAACAATATCTAAAACTAGTTTCAGATTTTAAGGACAGAAATCTAGACCTAATAGAAGCTAATATTGAAGCTGTAAGAAAAAATGATGCTCTAGTATCTGATTCTTTACAAAAACTATCGGACAGACTTCTTAGATTAAAATATGCATCTACCATAAATTTTGCCTTAAACAATAATGACAGTGAAGTAGCTCCTTACTTGGCCTTATACGAAGTACCAAATACAAGTGTAAAATTCCTAGATACTATTTACGGGAACTTAACTAAAGACATTAAATATTCTTACTACGGGAGAAAGTTAGGTAAGGCTCTCGAAAATTTTGAAAAAGCTCAAGATAGTCTTAATAAATAAAGCCTAGATAGCTAACACTTATAAAACCAAAAACACCAATCGATTTTATTGGTGTTTTTGATTTTAGAGCCGATGGAGGGACTCGAACCCACGACCTGCTGATTACAAATCAGCTGCTCTAGCCAGCTGAGCTACATCGGCAAAATAGAAGCGCAAATTTAAATGAGATATTCAAATTTGCAAACCTATAGTTACTTTAATTTATTAATTTTTTCAATCAACTCCCGACCTTTTTCTTCAAGCTCTGTATTGATTGCTTTAAAGTGCGCTTTTTTATCTTCTGCACTTCTATCATTAACCTTAGTTATTAAAGTGTCAAATGTAACGATAGCTTCGTCAATAATTGCATCACTCTCTTTGGTTGGCTTTTCTGCATTTGCAAGTTCCCAAACGTAAACTGCTTCGATAATATCTCCTAATACATAGTTGATGTCTTTCTTTAAATCTCTTTTATTTGCCATAATATTTAATTTATGCGACAAAAGTAATAAATCCCTGTAATCTTTAATTGATTTTTATAAATAAGATGTGGCTAAACGTAGACTTCTAAAAGTTCTGCATTGTCACTTTTAAGCGTGTAGTTTTTTATAGCAGCTGGAAGCAAAATTGTTTCACCTTTTGTTACATTCTCAATAACAGAATCTACATTTATATTTACTGAACCTTCTATGCATATGTAAATCACAAAAGAATCAATATTATTCTGTTTCTTTAATTCAGAATCTAAGTGAATATAATTGGTGGTAAAGTATTGGCAGCTCACCATTTTATTGGGCTGATTTTTAGAAGTATCATATTTGACTCTAAAGTCGTCTTTCATATCAAAGTCAATAGCATCGATTGCCAAGTCATTATGTAACTCTCTTTCATTACCTTGTTCATCTACTCTATCCCAATCGTAAACGCGATAAGTAATATCACTAGTTTGCTGAATTTCGGCAAGCATAACGCCTGTTCCGATAGCATGTATACGTCCGACCTGAATAAAATAGGTATCTCCTTTTTTTACTTTGTCGAAATTTAAAATCTCAGTAAGTGTTTTATCTTCTAAATGCTTAAGATATTTTGCTGGAGTAATTTTTTGATTGAAACCAACAATTAAATTAGAACCTTCATCTGCCTGCATCACATGCCACATTTCGGTTTTACCGAAAGAGTTATGTCGCTCTGCTGCTAACTTATTATTTGGATGAAGTTGGATACTTAAATCTTGCCTAGCATCAATAAATTTTATAAGTAACGGAAACTTATCACCAAATACTTGATAGTTTTTACTTCCAATTAAATCGGATTTAAAAGTTTGAACAAGTTCTTTGAGTGATTTCCCTTTTAAATCGCCATTAGAAACAACTGAGGTATCACCTTCTACATCACTGATTTCCCAACTTTCTCCAGCAGTTTTAGAAACTGTGGTTTTATTAAGATATTTTGAAAGTTTTTCGCCTCCCCAAATTTTATCTTTTAGGATTGGTTTAAACTTTAAAGGATATAGATTGTGTTGCATTTTACTCTCCTGAATATTTCACAAAGTTACGAGGTGTTTCATACAACGTAATTTCTAAATCAAATTTAGGATCTAATTTAGCTTTTAATTTATTATATATCACTACAACAATATTCTCAGCGGTAGGATTTAAATCTTGAAATTCTGGTACTTCGACATTTAAATTCTTATGATCAAAAGCATCTTCTACTTCAGACTTTATTAAATCTTTTAAAATTTTCACATCAATGACGTAACCTGTATCGGGGTCGATATCTCCTGTTACAGCAGCTATTAATTCGTAATTATGGCCATGAAAATTAGGATTATTACATTTACCAAAAATAGCATCGTTTTTCTCAAAACTCCAATCCTTTCTATATAATCTATGCGCGGCATTAAAATGTGCGCGTCTGCAAACTGTTACTTTCATTTGGTGATATTAATGTGTTGGTAAAACTTTTCAAAAATAATTTTAAACCAAGCAGTATATTCTTGGGGGTTATTGTCTATATCCTTCTTTACATCTTCTAATGGCATCCATTTCCAATCTGCAACTTCATCTTTATTAATTTCTGGTTCGCCCTTGTAATAACCAACCATAATATGGTCTAGCTCATGTTCAGTTAAGCCATTATCAAAGGGTGCTTTATAGATAAATGATGTTGTTTCTTCTAACTCTGTAACAAAGCCCATTTCCTCTTGTAAACGTCTTTTTCCGGCGTCTATATTACTTTCGCCTTCTCTTTGATGGCTACAACAGGTGTTAGTCCATAAACCTGGTGAATGGTATTTATGCAAAGCACGTTGCTGTAGCATTAATTCATTTTTATTATTGAAAACAAATACTGAAAATGCACGATGCAAAAGGGCTTTTTCATGTGCCTCCATCTTAGGCATTAGACCTATTTTTTCATCTTTTTCGTTAACTAGTATAACTAATTCTTCACTCATGTTGCAAAATTACAATCAAATGTTAAAATAACCTTTAAGGTTATCATAAAAAAAAGCAACTTATAAATAAACGGCTGTTTTTTTGAGTATAACTATTTGTTATTCCTCATAATTTTTTCCTTTAAAGGAAGTGATAATAAATTCGCTTCTTCTATTTTTTTGATGTTCTTCCTCTGAACAACTTGACACATTAGTTGGCTCACATCCGCAATCATTAACCAGTTGCGATTCGCCATAACCTTTTGCAGTTAGACGGTTGGCAGAGATGCCATTATCAATTAAATATTGCTTTGTAGACTGAGCTCTGTTCTCAGATAGTCTTTCATTATAAGCCATGGTAGCTCTACAATCCGTGTGAGAACCAATACCAATACTTCATCGTAGGATATTTATTTAATACAGCTATTACCTTTTATAATTCAATCTTTGCATCGTATCTAATATTATACTTATCAAACTAAAATAGATGCATCTCCTATATAATCTGTTTCTGGTGCAAAAATTACATTACTAGTATTATCTACAGTATAAGTTCCAACTCCTGTTATAAATAATGGAGTACCAACACTACCCTGATTATCAGGATTACTAGGATCAACCAATCTAAATGTAGCAGGAGCAAAATTTCCGTCAGGATCACTTGATTCTGTTAATACGTATCCTGAAAAAGAAGGATTAGAATTTATTACATTTTCTAAATTATCAACTATAACTGGAGGTTGATTTACTACAACAGTACCATCAGTATCAAAACTAATTTCGCCTAGAAAATTAATTGTAATTATTATGTTAGTATAATTTACTCTAATCACATATTCTGTATTGGCAGCATTTATACCTGCTGCAAAATAGACATCACTTTAAAATCTTGTCCAAACTCCATTTTCAGATACAGCAAGCTCTGTTGGAGACATATTGCCACCTTCTAAAGTGTATGAATCTGTTACAATCGCTTCAAAATATTCAAAACCATCAACATCAATAGCTTCGACTGTAAGAGTTTATAGTATAGCTCTAACACCTATATCATTGGCATCTGTTAGGGTACCATCTAGAACAAATTCGATTTTCCATTCTACACAACCATTACTAAGTCATGTATTTACTGCGGGTTCAAACCTATCATCTACACCAAGAACTGTATCTATAGTAAATGAATTGGGGCATGGTTCATCCAAATTTACTTTATAAAAAATAGTAACATAGCATCGATTAAAATACAATTGAGTAATAGCTTTAGGTTTAAGCTATGACACTTAAACATTGGTTAAATACATTAACATTACAAATCTAAAAAAAGCTGACAAATGCATTTTTTTTAAATATCAAGTTTTGGCTAAAATGTTTATGTTATTAAACATTAAATTGTCCTAAAGTATAAGCAAAGCATCTTGCCGTGCTAATATAATTCATAACACAAATAGGCTAAAGTAATTTGCAATAAAGTACTATTTTTGCAACTTGAATATATAAAATATGAGCTTTCAATCAGAAATACAAAGAAGACGTACCTTCGGCATTATATCTCACCCAGATGCGGGTAAAACTACACTTACCGAAAAACTACTTCTATTTGGTGGCGCTATACAAGAAGCGGGCGCAGTGAAAAGCAACAAAATAAAGAAAGGTGCTACCAGTGATTTTATGGAGATTGAGCGTCAGCGTGGTATTTCTGTAGCAACCTCTGTATTAGCTTTTGAATATAATGGTATTAAAATAAACATACTAGATACACCTGGTCACAAGGATTTTGCAGAAGACACTTTTAGAACTTTAACTGCTGTAGATAGCGTTATTGTAGTTATAGATGTCGCTAAAGGTGTTGAGGAACAAACTGAAAAACTAGTTGAGGTATGCCGCATGCGAAACATACCAATGCTTGTGTTTATTAATAAGCTTGACCGTGAAGGTAAAGATGCTTTTGATTTATTGGATGAAGTAGAACAAAAACTCGGCCTAAAGGTTTGCCCTATGAGTTTCCCAATTGGTATGGGTTATGATTTTAAAGGGATTTATAATTTATGGGAAAAAAACGTTAATCTCTTTACAGGCGACAGTAAAAAGGATATCGAAGACACTATACAAATCAATGATTTAACATCTCCTGAATTGGAGAAACTGGTCGGTGATAGCCATGCTAATGACCTGCGTGATAACATAGAACTAGTAAATGGTATTTATCCCGAATTTGATAAAGAGGCTTATCTCAATGGAGGCTTACAGCCTGTATTCTTTGGTTCTGCTTTAAATAACTTTGGGGTTAGAGAGCTTTTAGATTGTTTTGTTGAGATAGCACCTAAACCTAGAGCCAAACAAAGTGAAGAACGTATAGTTAAACCGGAGGAAGAAGATTTTACAGGTTTTGTATTTAAAATACATGCCAATATGGATCCAAACCACAGAAACAGATTAGCATTTGTTAAAATTGTTTCTGGAGAATTTAAGCGTAATACGCCTTACTTACATGTTAGACACGATAAGAAACTAAAATTCTCAAGCCCAAATGCTTTTTTTGCTGAAAAAAAAGAAATTGTAGACATCTCATACCCTGGAGATATTGTAGGCTTGCAAGACAGTGGAAACTTTAAGATTGGCGATACTTTAACTGAAGGTGAAGTACTAAACTACAAGGGTGTTCCGAGTTTTTCACCAGAGCATTTTAGATATATTAATAATGCAGATCCGATGAAATCTAAGCAATTGTATAAAGGTATTGACCAGTTAATGGATGAAGGTGTTGCGCAATTATTTACTTTAGAACTTAATGGACGAAAAGTTATTGGTACCGTAGGTGCCTTACAATACGAAGTAATACAATACCGTCTAGAACACGAATATGGTGCAAAATGCAGTTATGAAAATCTTAATGTACACAAAGCTTGTTGGGTTGAACCTACTGACTCAAAAAATGATGAGTTCAAAGATTTTAAACGTGTAAAACAACGATTTCTAGCTAAAGATAAAAGAGGCCAATTGGTGTTTTTAGCAGATTCCATGTTTACACTACAAATGACAGAACAAAAGTACCCGAGTATAAAATTTCATTATACATCAGAATTTAAGTAAAATCATAGAAAAATAGCTAAAACTCATTTTTAAGGGTTTTAAGAGTAAAAATCACCTAATAATAAGTAATCATATGCTTAATTTTTAAAAATTTATTGAGTTACTTAGTTAGTTTCCGTAAATATAATTTTTGATTATCAGTTAGTTAGGTTTCTAAAAAAGAATTAAAAGCTATATTCTTGATTATTTAAACAAGATTTATTAAGCTTTAAATTAATTAAAGCTATTGAAAATGAGTGGTTTAATTTATCCATATTATGAAACTTAACGATATAACTCAAAAAATTTAATTTAAAACCAAAAAAAACATAGTTTTTAAAACGCAAAAACTATGCTTTTAATTTTTATATGTATATACTTAAAGTGTAATAATCAGAATGTATCTGTCATTTCGAGCGTGGTCACAGAGCGTAGTCGAAGTGTAGTCGAGAAATCTAATTTTTTGATTTGCAAGACATTTCGACTTTAGTTTATGCTGAGCACAGTCGAAGTACTCAATGTGACAGAATGTGTTTGAAATCTAAATTATTACTGAATACGGACATACAAATTTTTATTATAGATTTTAAAAATACTTTAAACACATTCCAATCAAAACAAAATATTAAATAATATTTAGTTAACACGAAAACATATCAAACTAAAAATATCATGAATTTTATGCTTGACCTGTTGGTCCGAAATTTAAAGGTATATTTGGTTGATCGTAATCTTTGATTTTACCATGAGCGTTTTCAAAACGCTTTACATTTTCGTTTAACGCTTTTACTAAACGCTTTGCATGTTGAGGAGTTAAGATTATTCTCGATTTAACTTTACTCTTTGGTGTTCCTGGCATAATATTCACAAAATCCACGACAAATTCAGAAACCGAATGATTAATTATTGCAAGGTTAGAATACGTACCTTGAGCTACTTGCTCGTCTAATTCAATATTTATTTGTCCTTTTTTAGGATTATTTTTTTCGTCAGCCATATTATTTATGCTTTACAATTTTATTTATTCATAAAAAAGCCTTCAAACTAATTAGGATGAAGACTTTATAATTTATACTCTCGTCCTCGCGAGATTAATTACAATCTAGTTATAATTCATTTCCTCTTTTTGCTTCATCATTTCCTCAAATTCCGACTTAGAACCTACGATAATATTTTCGTAGTCTCTAACACCAGTACCGGCAGGAATTCTATGACCAACAATTACATTCTCTTTAAGACCTTCTAAAGAATCTACCTTACCATTTACAGCGGCTTCGTTAAGTACTTTAGTTGTCTCTTGGAATGATGCTGCAGAGATAAACGACTTAGTCTGTAAAGATGCTCTTGTAATACCTTGTAAGATTGGGGTTGCTGTAGCTGGACTAGCATCTCTAGCAGTTACTAAAGCTTTATCTTCTCTTCTTAGTATTGAATTTTCATCTCTTAACTGACGTGTGGTTACAATCTGACCTGATTTCAAGTTCTCAGAATCACCTACTTCTTCAACCACTTTCATTCCGAAAATCTTATCATTTTCTTCAATGAAATCTGATTTGTGAACCAATTGATTTTCTAAGAAAATAGTATCACCAGAATCTATAATTCTAACTTTACGCATCATCTGTCTTACAACAACTTCAAAATGCTTGTCATTAATCTTCACACCTTGTAAACGATATACCTCTTGTACTTCATTTACTAAATATTGTTGCACCGCAGAAGGCCCTTTAATATTTAGAATATCGTTTGGAGTAATAGAACCGTCAGATAAAGGCATACCAGCTTTTACATAATCATTTTCTTGTACAAGAATTTGATTTGATAATTTAACTAAGTATTTCTTAACCTCGCCTAATTTAGATTCGATTATAATTTCACGGTTACCACGTTTTATTTTACCGAATGAAACGACACCATCTATTTCACTTACAACAGCAGGATTGGATGGATTACGTGCTTCAAACAACTCTGTTACACGTGGAAGACCACCTGTAATATCGCCCGCTTTAGCAGATTTACGTGGTATCTTAACTAAAATCTTACCAATTTCAATTTTATCACCATCGTCAATCATAATA
>NZ_JABDQL010000001.1 GCF_013042245.1 Winogradskyella sp.
ATTTACTATTTCCTGTCGCTCAAATAATTCGAGGCTTTTGAAGTATTCTGTGAAATTTTGTGGTATCATGACTTTCGTTTTTACTAAAATACAACTTATTTAAGTCATGTTATAGAATATAGCCTAATTTTTTAGTTATAATATTGCCGCGTTTTAATTCTTTAGCCCGAATTGAATCTAAAAGAATTGGAATAGACTCCAGTCCATTTTCTGTAGGTTTATAAACCCCAAAATGCAAATGAGGTATTGTTGTCCAACCAGTAAAACCCGATAGTGCAATGTATTGATTGGCTTTAATAGAATCACCTATTTTAACTAAACTTCCGTATTGTTTTAGATGTACATATTGTGAGAAAGTATTGTCTTTATAGTAAATCATAATATAATTTCCGTTATCCTAGTATTTAGGTGTTGTGCCTTGTTTATATTGTCTTGTGAAAGTTTAACAACGACGCCATCACGAGGCTAACAATGGTGTCACCAACTTTCATATCAAAATCTATACATTTTGAAGAAAACGTACCTTTGTATGAGAAGTCTCCATTGTAATCTTGAATAATTTTAGATTTATAGCCTTTTTTAAAAGGAAGTTTGTAAATATAATTTGTGTCATACGCTGCAAGAGGATAACGACCATAATAGCCTTTAAATCTGAACTTTTTTAAAACCCAGTTAGAATTTATATTCTCAATAGGATAACTGAAAATAACTGATTCTTGTTTTGGTTCAAGTTGTTGAAATATCTCTTTTTTTGTTTTTTCTCAATAGCTTTTACATACAAAGGCGATACTAAATGATTTTTAGAAATAACAAAAAGAGAATCTTATTTAATTTTAAATTTTATAAAACTTGGCGCTGATATTTTTTTTGAACAACTAGCCAAAATTAGAAAAGTAGTAAAAGTAAAGAGAGATTTTTTTATCACTTTATTATCTAATAATTTTACTTGGAAAAGAAACAATACTTTCATGACCATCTTTACCAACAGCAGCTACACCAAAGAAGAAATTATCAACTACGATTCCGTCTAGAGTAAATTCTGCGACATCACCAACATAACGAGAGTTATCCCATGAAGGAGACGTAGTATCTCTCCAGTAAATTTTATATCCAACAGCACCATCAACTTTATCCCAACTAAATTTTGCTGATGGTTGAACGATACCACCAATACCGACATTTTTTGGTGACGGTGGAGCAGAGGCAATACTTGCTAAATTTATAGCATTTACAGCAGTTAGTTTCTTACAATATGGAAAGTTAACATGCTCAAAAGTATCTCCATAATTAATTCCATCTTCAGTTCTTATATCTTGGTGTTGTTGTGTGTAATTTTCGTGAGCTTCCATGATACGTATACCTGCAAAACCGACATCATTAAACGGTCTGTGATGTCCACCACGACCAAAACGATCTAAACGATATACCATCATTGGATTCATTTCTGGCATATAGGTTTTTACAGTTTTATGAACATAGCGTGCCAACTGACGCGAAATACCATCAACCTCACCACCATAAAAACGTCTTGCACGTCTTGCACGTTCACTTTCGTTTGCTGGAACAGGTTCAGAAAATATTCTAAAGGTGCGATTATCGATAACACCATCAACACCTTTTATGTTTCCAATCATATCATTATTTAGAACACCAACAATATCCCATCCTTTTTCTTGTGCGAATTTTGCTAAACCTTGTCCGCCGAACAAACCTTGTTCTTCTCCAGAGAGACCGACATAGATAATGCTGCTTTCAAACTTATATTTAGAGAGTACACGAGCTGCTTCAATGGTGCCTGCCATTCCCGACGCATTGTCATTTGCTCCTGGAGAATCCGAAGTAAAATCTGTTGGGTTAGAGACACGAGAATCGATATCACCGCTCATAATTATAAAACGATTTGGATATTTAGTACCACGTTGTATAGCGACAACATTAACTACCATAACATCTTTTACAATACGTTGATTAGTGCCTTTTTTTACTAAGTCTTGCTGATAGAAAACCTCCAAACAATCATTACAATCTTCAGAAATATTATCAAATTGTCCTTTTATCCAGCGTCGTGCTGCACCAATACCACGAGTGTCAGATAGAGTATCACTTAATGTGTGCCTAGTACCAAAATCAGCCAAAGCTTTAACGTCATTTATTAATCTTTCCTCTGAAATGGCATCAATAATATCGTATATTTTTGGATTGGTTTGTGATTGTGTAAAAGTAAAACCTAATAGTGCGAGAGCGAATAATATTTTTTTCATAAAGTTATTGTTTTTCAAAGATTAAAAATACGTCTTTAGCTGAAAAACGGTGTTTAAAAATTTGTTAATAGATTATTAGTTTTCAGAATTTATAAGCCTTAGCGTTCCAAAAATATTAGCATCAATCCAGCCTCTATTTTTATCATCGCCCTCAACTTTTACTGAACCAATAAAGTTTTCACGATGTTCGCTATTATCATTATCACAATAGGCAAGGGCAAAGCCTATGTTTTTATTGTGTGTTAACTTTACAGGGGTGTTTTCTTGATTATCATGATAGCTATCATCAAAAAGTAAAATTTTCACTTCCCAAATCGAAGTATTTCCTGTTGTAATACGTTTTGATTTAATATGCGAGTTGTATAGTTTTCCTGATTTTTCTGGAGACATGTCTACTACATTTCCGTCTAATGCAATATGATAGGCAAAAGCATTGTGATTATATTGATGGTTGCCACCGCTATTATCTTCGTCAACAAATATTTCTAGGCAGTCATCGTCCCACCAAGCTTTTAATGGGGCTTTTTCGTTGTCAATTAAAATGTCATCTTTTATTTCAGCTAATAAAAACAATGCATCAGACATCCAAGCTAATTTATAACGTCCTTCAAAATCATCTTTAGTATATCTAGAACCAAGCCATAACTGATTTATAGGCAACCATTCCGAAGTGTTCCAGATGTCTTCATCGGCGACACCATCAATTATTGGATTTATTCTTGCCTGCTTTACTTTAATAAGTTGTTTTGTAGGCTTTTTAATTTTCTTTTTATATTTAAATTTTACAGTTTCAGTTTTTCCTTTTTCTTTTATATCTACATAGACATTCATTTCGGAGTCACTAACTTTTTCAAAGCTCATACCTTCAAAAACAGCTTTTGTTTGCGTAATATATTTTAGTGGAAAATCTACGGTTTCGCCTTTCGTTTCCCAACCTTTTAAATCATTATTAAAATGTTTGAGTTGAAGAATTAATGAATTTTCAATTTCACGAATAATTTCTATTTCATAAAACTGAACTTTTCCATCAACGGTTAGTTTAAACGTTGCCATCATGGAGTCTCCAGCTGGTTCGCTCCAGATTTCTTCGGTTTGTCCTCCAAAAGCTTCTCCATGCCAAGTTCCAGAAATCCAAGCGATGTTTTGGAGTTTAGGTTCTAATATTTTGTCTTGTGCAAAAAGTGAAAATGAAAAAATAAGTAAAAAAAATGAAATGTACCTCATAAGATTTTAATTTATAATTTTTCTTTTAATGTGTATCTTCGTCAAGATACTATAAAGTTAAAAAATGAAACGATTTTATCCATTATTACTTCTTATTACCACTTTAACTATTGGTTGCTCAGATTCAAATACATCTTCTAATTCTGAAGTTGCTGAAATTAACCCTGAAACTTATTGGGGAGAAAGTCCTTGGCCAGAAATTAGAAAAGAACGTATTAATACATTATTACCAAATGCATTGAAAAATGCTAATGTCGATGCATGGTTAACGATTTGTCGTGAAAATAATAATGACCCTATAGCTGACCATATTGGTGGTGAAAATGCTAGTGTTACTGCTGTGTTCTTGTTTTATAATGATGAAATTGGTTTTCATTCTAAAGTGTTTTCGCCATCTGGTGAAGCTACAGCTTTGGATGATTTGGATATACATGATGAGGTCGTTTCTGTCGAGCGTGGTACGTCTGCCGTAAAAATGGCGGTAGACTTTATAAAAGAAAAAGACTTTAAAACAATCGCTGTAAATTCATCTGGCAGTAACTCTATAGCAGATGGTCTTTCTTACACACAGCGCAAAGATTTAGAGGATTTACTCGCCGATTATTCAGAAAGATTAGTGCCATCGACGGATGTTGTTTACGAGTGGTTGTCTATAAAACTACCAGCAGAAGTAGATGTTTTACGCAAAGCAGCACAACTTACAGCCGATTGGCAGATTGAAGCTTACAAGCAGGTTGAACCTGGTAAATCCACTGATGCTGATATTGCTAAATTTTTAAAACAGAAAATGACAGAATATGGTGTTAAAGATGGATGGGCACCAGACCAAAACCCAAATGTCAATTCAGGAGAAGACCGTGGCCATTCTCATGCGACGGATAAAGTGATTATGCCTGGCGATGTTATTCAGATTGATTTTGGTATAAAAGTCTATGACCGTTGGGTAAGTGATATACAGCGTTTTGCTTATGTCTTAAAGAATGGAGAAACAGAAGCTCCAAAAGATATTTTGCATTATTGGGAAAGTGGTAAAGCAGGAAACAGAGCTGCTTTAGCAGCTATGAAACCTGGAGTAAAAGGTGTGGATGTTGATAGAGCACAACGTGTATTAATGGAAAAAGCAGGCTCAGATTATGTGATGTGGAGTACAGGTCATCCAGTAGGTTATGTAGCTCACGATGTGGGTCCAAATTTAGGAGGCTCACAGGCATCTCATGTACGACAAGCTTCTGAGAAAATTATTAAAGAAGGCATGACCTTTGCTTTTGATGGTTTCCATGCTTGGAAGCTAAAAAAGGGAGGTGTTAAAACCATTTCAGTAGAGGAAATGGCTGTGGTTAAAAAAGATGGTGCAAAGTATTTGATTGAACCACAAGAGGAATTAATTTTGATTAGCCCTAAGGAATAGAAATTAGTTTATAAAGTTACTTTACAAATTAATCCATTTTCAGTTTCATAAACAGCAACAGCTTTGAAGGTACATCCATTTGCAGTCACTAATTCATGGTCAATAATCTTATTGCCAGTAACAATACGGTATAATATTTTACAGTGTAAGTCTGGTGTACTTTCAAAAAAGCTTTTGTAAGATTCTTTCATAGGTTCTTGACCTTCGGAGCGCAAATCATTTGGGAAGTTATATAGCTTAATATCTTTGGTGTAAGTCGCCATAAATGCATCTATATCTCGCGCTTTGTATGGCGTCCAATTGTTTTTGTACAATACCTTCTGGTGATATTTCTGATACTAAAGCGAGCAATGTCCCAATTTCATTTGTGGAAATACGCGTGATATTCTGGATGTTATCATCTTCAAAGTCTTTAAGAATTGAAAATCTATTATCCTTTATTGGATTAACCCTATATATTCTCTATAGGAATCAAAATACTACCATCAATCAGCCAGCACATGTTTTCAATATTTGGGACAGTTTGTATAATCGTTTTTATCTCACCCGTTAATGGGTCTAAAGACTTTATAAGCCATTTATCATTTTCTTTTGAAATAAAAATTACCAATTTAGAATTAGGTATTTTATGAAAAGAACGTTCTACATTTGTGGCATATTTTTGACTTTTTTTAGTTTTTACATCTGTTACAAATAGATTTAATCCATTATCTTCAATTACAGCTGATATTACGATATTGTCATCGTACCATGTGTAATAAGCTACAACCAAGTCCTCAATAAGCTCCGTGGATTTGCCTGTTTCAATATTGTAACGGTATAATCGTTTTTTACCGTCGTTGTCTAAACGAACTGCAGATATATCTTTTGAGTTTGGAATTTTTACAGGAGAATACTCACCACCATTTGGCGTACTATTTATAAAGCTTGAGACATTATCTCTTATGTTATATTTAGCAATATCTGTCTGATTATTTCTTGTAGAAACAAAGGCCAAAATATTATTGTTTTAAAAACTAGGTTGATTATCATAACCTTCGTTATTTGATACATTTCGTTGATTGGTTAAAGATAATTCGCCATCCGTATTTTTAATATCAAACAGATGAACTTCTGTGTTTTGGGCTAGGGTAGAGGTAACAAGAAAAAGTAGTAGTAATCTAAACTTCATATTGCAAATAATTTGAAATCTAAATATACGGAAATAAAAAAGTCAGACAGCAATAACTACAATCCGACTTTTTACATCTAATTAGACTTAATATTTCGTTTCAAAATTATTTTGAAACTCAATATTTTAGAAACAATACTTATTTTCTGCTTTAACTTTTTCTGCGATTTCGTTCCGTAAATCAACGATATCTGGGTAGTTTGTATATTTTGTAAAACGCTTAAGTCCCATAAGCATCATACGTTGCTCATCACCTTCCGCAAAAGAAATAATACTTTCTTTTCCTTTATCTTCAATAATATTTACAGCGTTGTATAAATACAATTTTGACATAGCAATTTGAACAGATTGTTCCTTTTCACTTGTACGTTTTGCGTTTTTCTCGGTTCTTAAAATTGTTGACTCAGCCATATATATTTCAATTAAAATATCAGAAGCAGCAATTAATAATTGTTGGTGTTTCTCCATTTCTGGTCCAAATTTTTGAACCGCAGCACCTGCAACCATTAAAAATACTTTCTTAAGCTTTGCAATCATTACTTTTTCTTCAGCAAATAATTCTGAATAATCCGGTGTTTCAAAAGAAGGAATACCCATCAGTTCACTTTGTACCGCTTGTGCTGGACCTAATAAATCGACATGACCTTTCATTGCCTTTTTGACTAACATACCAACAGAAAGCATTCTGTTAATTTCGTTAGTGCCTTCGTAGATACGTGCTATACGTGCGTCTCTCCAAGCCGCTTCCATAGGCGTTTCTTCAGAGAATCCCATACCACCAAAAATTTGGATACCTTCGTCTGCACAGTTTTGCACATCTTCTGATACTGCTACTTTTAATATTGAGCATTCAATGGCATATTCTTCAACGCCTTTAAGCTCTGCTTCTTGGTGTGTGTTACCAGCAGCTTCACGTAAAGCGATACGATCTTCTATATTTTTAGCAGCACGATACGTAGCAGATTCACCAGCATAAGCGTCTGTCGCCATTTTGGCTAATTTCATTTTAATAGCACCAAAATCTGCGATAGGTGTTTTAAATTGTTTTCTTTCTGTTGCGTATTGAACGCCGGTTGTTACAATTCTACGTTGTGAATCTAAACAGGCAGCAGCTAATTTTATACGACCAATGTTAAGTGCGTTCATGGCAATTTTGAAACCTTCGCCACGACCCGCCAACATATTTTCTACAGGAACTTCAGTATCGTTAAAGAATACTTGACGTGTAGAACTTGCTCTAATACCTAATTTGTGCTCTTCTTCTCCTAAAGTAATTCCATTTGGATTATTACCATCATATTCTACGATGAAACCTGTTATGTTTTTATCATCTTCAATACGCGCAAAAACTATCATCACACTACAGAAACCTGCGTTTGATATCCACATTTTCTGTCCGTTAATCTTGTATGATTTTCCATCAGCAGATAATTTTGCAGTCGTTTTTCCTGAATTAGCATCAGAACCTGCACCAGGCTCTGTAAGGCAGTAAGCACCAAACCACTCACCAGAAGCTAGTTTTGGAACATATTTTTGTTTCTGAGCTTCAGTACCATAAAGTGTAATTGGCATTGTTCCAATACCTGTATGTGCACCAAAGGCTGTACTAAAAGAACCTGTTCCAGATGAAATATAGTCACAAGTTAAACACGTTGAAACGAATCCCATACCCAATCCACCGTATGCTTCAGGAACTGCTACACCTAAGAATCCTAGCTCTCCGGCTTTGCGCATAACTTCTTCAGTCAAAGCATAATCTTTTGCTTCAAACCTAGCTTTGTGTGCAATAATCTCACGGTCGTTGAATTCCATAACCGCTTCCTTCATCATATTCTGTTCTTCTGTAAAATCTTCAGGAGTAAAGACATCTTCGCATTTGGTTTCCTTAACTAGGAATTGTCCGCCTCTTAATAATTCTTTTTCTTGAGTTGCTTCCATAACTTTTAATAGATTTTAAGATTTTTAGAACCAAGAACCAAGAACCAAGACTATTTAAGTCCAGATTTAAAGCTCGTAATCATCTTTTGTATTTGTTTTACTTTGTCTTCTAATTCATTAAATTTTTCTTTTGAAAGATATTCTTGCTGAAACGCAACATTTAATTGTGTTTCCCATTCAAAAGCAGAACCTAAACTATGTTCTAAATAATTACTAAAATGTTTATTTGTGCTTTTACTAGAACCTTCAGAAATATTTGAAGGAATTGAAACAGCACATCTATTCATTTGACTCATCAATCCATAAGTTTCATACTTAGGAAAGCTTCGAGTTATTTTATAAGACTCAGAAACAAGTTCCATACTTTCATTCCAAATCTTTAATTTCTTGAAATTATGCATTGTCTTTTTTAACTTGAATCTTGATTCTTCTTTTCTTGTTTCTAATTAAGAAATTCGAATACGCCACATGCACCTTGTCCTGTACCAACACACATGGTTACAGCACCATATTTACCTGACATATTTTGCTTACGCATTTCATCAAATAATTGCACGGATAGTTTTGCTCCAGTACAACCTAATGGATGTCCTAATGCTATAGCACCACCATTAACATTAATAATATCTGGATTTAAGTCTAATTCTCTAATAACAGCAAGAGACTGAGAAGCAAAAGCTTCATTTAATTCTATAAGGGATAAATCGTCTTGTTTTAAACCTGCTTGTTTTAATGCTTTTGGAATAGCCTTTACTGGACCAATCCCCATGATACGAGGCTCAACACCTGCTGCTGCATAGTTTACCATGCGGGCTACTGGTTCAAGGTTTAACTCTTTTACCATGTTTTCACTCATAACCATTACAAAAGCAGCACCATCGCTCATTTGTGATGAGTTACCTGCAGTAACACTTCCACCAGCGGCGAAAACGGCGCGTAATTTTGCCAACGCTTCTTTAGATGTTCCTTTTCTAGGACCTTCATCTTTAGTTACTGTATATGATTTTGTTGCTTTTTTTCCGTTTGCATCAATATAAGTTTGTTCAACTTCGATAGGAACTATTTGGTCTTGAAAGCGATTTTCTGCTTGTGCTTTTAATGCTTTCATATGAGAATTGTAGGCAAAATCATCTTGGTCTTCACGAGATACATTGAATTGTTGTGCTACGGCTTCTGCAGTATTTCCCATTCCCCAATAGTAATCTTCATGACCAGATTTTACAATCGCATCGTAATTTAGTTCTGGTTTAAAACCTGTCATTGGAACGCTACTCATACTTTCAGCGCCACCAGCGATGATACAATCAGCCATTCCGGCTTGTATTTTTGCTGTAGCCATACCAATAGTTTCTACTCCAGAAGAGCAAAAACGATTAACGGTAACACCAGGAACATCAATAACTTCTAATCCCATTAACGAGATTAAACGTGCCATGTTAAGTCCTTGAGAACCTTCTGGCATTGCGTTACCAACAATAACATCATCAATACGTTTTGGGTCTAAATTTGGCAATTCCTTCATCATATATTTGATGGTTTCTGCTGCCAATTCATCTGTTCTTTTAAAACGGAACACACCTTTTGGAGCTTTACCAACGGCTGTTCTATATGCTTTTACTATATATGCTGTTTTCATTGTCTTAGTTTCTTAAAGGTTTTCCTTTGATTAACATGTGCTGAATTCTTTCCAAAGTTTTACGCTCTGTACAAAGCGATAAGAAAGCTTCACGCTCTAAGTCTAATAAGTATTGTTCAGTCACTAAAGTTGGTTCAGATAAATCACCACCAGCCATAACATAACCTAACTTATTGGCGATTTTTCTATCATGCTCACTAATATAATTACTAGCTTGCATAGAATCTGTTCCAACCATAAACATACTTAAGGCTTGCTTCCCAAGAACTTTTACATCTTTACGTCTAACCGGTTGAGTGTAACCTGCATCAGCTAATGATTTAGCATGTGCTTTAGCCGTTGCTATTTGACGGTCTTTATTAACTACAACAACATCTTTTCCTTTTTCCATTAGGCCCAAATCGAAAGCTTCATAAGCAGAAGTCGATACTTTTGCCATACCAATAGTTAAGAAGTACTCTTGAAGTGTATTTAGTTGTACATCTCCTTTTTTGAAAGTATCAGATGCTCTTAAAGTCATTTCTTTAGAACCACCACCACCAGGAATTACACCAACACCAAACTCAACAAGTCCCATGTAAGTTTCTGCAGCAGCAACCACTTTGTCTGCATGTAGCGATAATTCACAACCACCACCAAGTGCCATACCATGAGGCGCAGAAATTGTTGGGATTGCAGAATAACGCATACGCATCATTGTATCTTGAAAATATTTGATTGCGGCGTTTAGTTCATCATATTCTTGCTCTGCAGCCATCATAAAAATCATTCCAATGTTAGCTCCAACAGAAAAGTTTGGACCTTGATTTCCTACGATTAATCCTGCAAAATCTTTTTCGGCTAAATCTATACCTTTATTAATACCTGCTAAAACATCACCACCAATGGTATTCATCTTAGATTGGAATTCTACATTAAGAATACCATCACCTAAATCCTGAATTGAAACTCCAGAATTACTAAATACTTCTGTTGTTTTTCTAATATTATCTAAAATTATAAACGCATCTTGTCCTGGTACTTTTTCTTGTATTTTCTTTGGAATATCATAGAAATAGGTTGCACCATCCATGATGGAGTAGAAACTGTCACTGCCAGATTCTAACATGTCTGCAACCCAATCAGCTGGTTTTAGACCTTCAGCTTGCATCATTTCTATACCTTTTTCTACACCAATAGCATCCCAAATTTGGAAAGGACCATGTTCCCAACCAAATCCAGCTTTCATAGCATCATCAATCTTATATAATTCATCTGAAATTTCAGGAATACGATTTGAAACGTATGCAAATAAGGCCGCAAAACTCTTTCTGTAGAATTCACCTGCTTTATCTTTTCCTTTCACTAACACCTTGAAACGGTCTACTACCTTATCAATAGTTTTAGTCAATTCTAAGGTCGCAAATTTTGCACGTTTCTTTTCTCTATATTCTAAAGTGTTTAAATCAAGACTTAAAATTTCTTTCTTACCATCTGCTGAAACATTCTTTTTGTAAAACCCTTGACCAGTTTTACTTCCTAGCCACTTGTTTTCCATCATAGTGTTGATGAAACTTGGTAATTTGAATAACTCTAAACGTTCGTCATTTGGACAATTTTCTCGAATGCCATTAGCAACGTGTACTAAGGTATCTAAACCTACAACATCTACGGTTCTAAAGGTTGCTGACTTTGGACGACCAATTACTGGCCCAGATAATTTATCAACTTCTTCGATAGTTAAATCTAGTTCCTTCACGGTGTGGAATAAACTCATGATTGAGAAAATACCAACTCTGTTTCCAATAAATGCGGGTGTATCTTTAGCAACTACAGAAGTTTTTCCTAAAAACTGCTCACCATAACCGTTTAAGAATTCTAAAACAGAAGCATCAGTTTTTGGTCCTGGAATTATTTCGAATAATTTTAGATAACGTGCTGGATTAAAGAAGTGCGTTCCACAGAAATGTTTTTGAAAATCCTCAGAACGTCCTTCACTCATAAATTTAATAGGAATACCAGATGTATTCGAAGTAATTAAAGTACCTGGTCTTCTATACTTTTCAAGTTTTTCAAAAACTTGTTGTTTAATATCTAGTCTTTCAACTACAACTTCCATAATCCAATCTACATCAGCAACTTTTGCAATGTCGTCTTCCAAATTACCTGTTGTAATTTGGTTTTTAAATGATTGATGATAAATAGGAGAAGGTTTAGATTTTAATGAGGTGGTTAAGGCATCATTAACTAAACGATTGCGTACAACCTTATCTTCTAGGGTTAGTCCTTTAGCTTTTTCTTTGTCGTTAAGTTCTCTAGGAACAATATCTAATAAAAGGACATCCACACCAATATTGGCGAAATGGCAAGCGATACCACTACCCATAATTCCGGAACCGATAATCGCTATTTTTTTAATTCTACGTTTACTCATGTTATTTTAAAGTATGTTCTTTTTGATTATATATTTTTTTGTTAGATATCATATGGTTTATGACTTCTGTTACCTTGTAAAACCCTAAAAGTTCTTCAGTCGAAACATTATTTCTTATGGCTTCATTAAATGTTAACACACGGTCTCTAGAGAAATTTCTTTTTTCTTTACCAAAATCCGTTAGATAAATTAATACACCACGGCCATCTTCTGGATTTGGTTTACGAATAATTAAACCCTTTTCTTCCATGGTTTTTAACGTACGTGATAGGCTAGTAGCTTCCATGCCCATTTTAGGACCCAAGGATGTCGAAGGTGTTCCTTCTTCTGGGTCAATACTCAACAATGTAAAGCCTGTAGCCATTGTAGTATCAAACTGTGCGGCTTCTTCATTATACATTTTATTTACTGCTAACCATGTGGTTCTTAGTAAGTAATCTATAGTTTTGTCTTTCAAACTCAATCGATTTCGTATTAGATGAACAAATATATGAAAAAATACTATGCACGCATAGTATTTAAAAATAAATTATGCACGCATAGTATTTCCTATTATGATAAAATAAGCCCATATTTTATAATACGGGCTCAGCTATTCTACTCTACTCTACTCTATTCTATTCTATTCTATTCTATTCTAGTTTTGTATTAATTATGGTCTGTATATTTTCTCATAAAGGTCATTATACATATCCATAATTACAGAACGTTTCATTTTCATAGTTGGTGTTAACTCTCCATTATCAATTGACCACACAGTAGGTGTCAATTCAAAGCGTTTAATTTGTTCCCATTTACCAAAATTGACGTTGTATTTATCAACTTCTTTTTGAATACGATTAATAACAATTTCAGATGCTGCAATTTCTTCATTAGAGGTACCAATATCATGACCTTTATGTTCTATCCAGTCGCGAACAAAATCAAAATTTGGCTGAATGATAGCACCAGGCATTTTTTCGCCTTCACCAACAACCATAATTTGCTCGATAAAAAGCGATTGCTTCATATCATTTTCGATTAATGGCGGAATGACATATTTACCACCAGAAGTTTTAAACATTTCTTTTTTACGGCCTGTAATTTTTAGGAAACCGTCAGCTGTAATTTCTCCTTTATCTCCAGTATGGAAATAATCGCCTGTCATGACGCTATCTGTTTTTTCTTGGTCCTTGTAGTAGCCCATCATTACGTTAGGTCCTTTGATTAGTAACTCGCCATCCTCTGCAATTTTTACTTCTACACCATCAATAGGCTTTCCAACAGTACCTACTTGATACATATTGTCTTTATATAGTCCAACAGAAACTACAGGAGATGTTTCTGTAAGACCGTAACCTTCCATAACTCTCATGCCTGCTGCACCAAATACGCGTGCTAATCTTGGTTGTAAAGCAGCACTACCAGATACCATAGTGTATAATTGGCCACCAAGTGCATCACGCCATTTACTGAATATTAGCTTGTTCGCAATTTTGAGTTTAAACTCGTACCAAGCACCGTTTGCACCATATGGCTCCCATTTTTCTCCTAGGCTTACCGCCCAAAAGAAAAGTGCCTTTTTTATACCAGTTAGGTCTTCGCCTTTAAGCATTATTTTATCAAAAACCTTTTCAAGTAGTCTTGGTACGACACTCATAAGGTTTGGTTTTATTTCTTTGGCGTTGTCTCCAATTTTATCTAGAGCTTCAGCAAAATATATGGATGTACCTGCATATTGATATACGTAAATCAATACACGCTCAAATATGTGGCAGATTGGTAAAAAGCTTAAAACCCGAGTTTCACCAGATTCTGGTAAAGGTACTCGGGGTGAGCTTGCTAGAACATTACTTGTTATATTCCAGTGGCTTAGCATAACACCTTTTGGTCTTCCTGTTGTACCTGAAGTATATATTATAGTAGCTAAGTCACTAGACTCAACTTCATCTTTTCGAGCTTCAACCTCAGATTGGTTACTGTCGTCTTTTCCAAGTTCAAATAATTCAGAATAGTGTTTGCAACCTTTAATATGGTCAAAAGAGTAAACCTCTTTTAATTTGGTCTTATCTTTTACTTTATTGAGTTTTTTTAAAACTTCCTCGTCTGAGACGAAGCAATAAATAGATTCACTATGATTTAACACATATTCGTAATCTTCTGCACAAATTGTAGGATATATAGGTACATTTGTTGCTCCAATTTGAAGCGTTCCAATATCCATGATATTCCATTCTGTTCTATTTGTAGACGATATCAGTGCAATTTTATCTCCTTTTTTTATACCCATTCTTAAAAGGGCACGGCTAACGGCATTGGCTTTATCTAAATAATCTTTTGTAGACATTGATGTCCATTTCCCATCGTATTTGGTGACTAAAGCGGAGTCGTTAGGGTTGTGTTCTAGTTGATGGTAAGGGAAGTCAAATAGTCTCTTAATTTCTGTCATATTCGATTTACAGTGTTGAATCCATATTCTACGAAAATATGAAAATTAGAAGTAAAATATTCAAATTAAAAAAATCAACTCTATTTTACAGCTATTTTTTATTGGTTAGGCTTGATTAATTTAGCCTCAATTTTAATTCTTTAAATCTTTGAGCATTTCACTAACTGAACGTTCTAATTGTTCGTCTCTACCATTATCTATAACGCCTGGCCTATTTTTGACTTCAATCATGGGTTCTGTTTGGTTATTCTCCATCCAGTCTCCAGATTTATCTTTGGCACTTACAGGAACTACACCCCAATATGCACCATTTGGTAAACCTTCCCAACCTGCAAAACTACAAGTTCCGGGTACTGGCATACCTACGGTTTTACCAATTTTTAAATCGGTATAACCCGAAGCAAAACAATGTCCGTCTGAGTACATACTTTCATTAAAAATAGCTAATGTAGGTTTTGTCCAGCGCGATGTAGGTTCGCCACCCACAACTTTAGCCTCTGTTTCATAAGTTATAAATGGTGTGCCAGTGAAAAACATGGCTAAATCTGCTACCAAATCACCGCCGCCATTAAAACGCGTATCGATAATCATACCTTTTTTGTCCAAATATTTACCCATCATATCTTGGTATATACTTCTATATGGACCATCACTCATTCCTGGGATATGAACGTAGCCTAATTGGCCATTACTAAATTTCTCTACTTCATCTTCATTTATTTTTACCCAGCGCTTATATAATAGTCTATTTTCCTCACCCAATGTAATAGGTTTTACAGTTATAGACTTTCGCTCTTTTGTTTTAGGATTAAAAACATCTAGAAGCATGAATTTACCTGCTTTTCTATTTAGGTATTTTGCAATATCTTGATTTTTTTCAATCGTAACACCATTGATTTTCTCAATTATTATTCCAGCAGAAATATCAAAACTAGCTTTATCTAAGGGACCACCATTAATCACTTCATCGATTAATATGCCGTCGTCACTGTGATTGTAGTTCATAAATATCCCAAGTGATGCTGTAGCGTCTGCATTGGTAACATCTGATTTTCTGTATCCAGATCCTGAATGAGATACATTTAGCTCACCTAACATTTCAGATAATAGTTCGGAAAATTCAAAAGAGTTACCTACATATGGTAAATACTTTTTGTATTCCTTTTTCATTAAGTTCCAGTTTATACCGTGAAAGTCTGGGTGATAAAACACAGCATTAGTTCTAATCCAAACATGATTGAACATAGCTTCTCGCTCAGCGTTTGTATTAAGCTGCATTTCATCCTTTATTTTAACCGGTTTTTTAGTGGCTTTTTCTAGGTCTATTTTAGAAATATTTCCGCCACTCAGGAGGTATAAGTTTTTCATATCCTTATCCCATTCTAAGCTTCCAGAATTGGCGTCGAGTTTAAGAATCATTTTTGTTTCCCGTGTGCGTAGATTTGTGCTCCATAGGTTCATTCGTCCCTCAAATCGAGATAGATAATACAACTTATCACCTTTTTTAGAAAGTACGGCATCTCCTAACCTTGATGAGTGAATGGTTAGTCGCTTTGTGCGGTCTTTCATGTGTTTCCAATCAAAAGTTAAGTCTTTTACTTTTTTATTTTCTTCCTTCTTTTTGTCTTCTTTTTTCTTGTCCTTATCTTTAGATTCTTCTTTATCTTTTTTCTTTTTATTAAGTTCTTCGATGGCTTTTTTTAGTTTAAAATCTTCTTCATTTAGATTAAATTCATCCCAAGCTTCTTGTGTGAAGAACATACTGTAAACATCACTTTCCGACTGTCCGCTAGTCGCATAAGATTTGAGACCATTTCTGTTACTAAACCAAAGCATTTGTTTGCCGTCATTAACCCATTTTGGTCTATAATCGCTAAAACCACTTTCGTTAAGATTTAACCGTTTTGAACCATCAGCAGCCATAAGTAAAACTTCATCATTACTTAATGTTTTACCCCAACCTACTAATAGCCATTTACTATCAGGACTCCAGGTAAAATACTTATCGCCATCTCTCATATGATATAAGTCTTCAGGTGTTAATAAGGTAACCTCTTTTTTGGTAACAACATCTCTAATTTTTAATGTTCGTCTGCCTTCAATAAACGCCATTTTTTTACCATCAGGAGAATATTTAGCGAGGTAGTTATCTGTTTTATTATCTAATATTGGAATTTCTTTAATAAGTGTTGAAGCAAAGAAAAACGGTTCTTCATCTCTCATTTTTTCAGTTTTAAAAACGCTCCATTTGCCATTTCTTTCGCTACTATAAACCACAGATTTTCCTTCTGGTCCCCAAGTTACAAAGCGTTCATTTTCTGGGGTATTGGTTAAGCGTTTAGTGAAAGATTCTTTAACTGAAGTAACAAAAACTTCACCTCTTGAAATAAAAGCAATTTCTTTTCCGTTTGGAGAAACTTCCATTTCACTAACACCACGATTTATAGAAATAAATTTATCACTGTTATCTTTATCTTGTGTGATAATATTAACGGATACTTTTTTTGGAGATTCACCTTCTTTCATTGTGTATAATTCGCCACCATAACCAAAGCAAAGTGTACCATTACCAATGCTTAAAAAACGAACAGGATGTAGTTTGAAATCCGTAAGTTTTTGATTTTGGTTTGGTGTATTCAAATTCATTTTATGAACGTTAAACGTCCCATTTTCTTCACTCAAATAATACACACTTTTTTCATCAGGGCTAAAAACAGGTTGTCTGTCTTCACCTTCAAAAGAACTAATCATTTTATGAGTGTTGTTTTTTTTGTTATAAAGCCAAATATCTCTTGTAATTGATGAGGTATGATGTTTTCGCCATTCATTTTCTCCACCTTTTTTATCATGGTAGATAATAAAGTCTCCATTTTTTGAAACCTGCGTATATTCTGCTGGAATCGTAAATAGTTGATTCACTCTACCTGCGTTGACAGGAACAGTATATAATTCTGGTTGAGAGCCAGTTGGATATTGTCTGTGCTTTACATCATCTTGTCTAGGCGCGCCAAATATGACTTCTTTATCGTTGGCTAAGAATGAATACGGCACTTCATTGTTAGAATGAAATGTCAATCGCGTCGCATTACCGCCATTGGCATTCATTATAAAAATATCAAAATTACCATATCGGTTTGAAGCAAATGCAATTTTAGAACCGTCCTTACTCCAAACTGCCATGTAATCGTGAGCATCGTGGTAAGTAAGTTGCTTAGCATCGCCACCTTGAGAAGCTACTGTGTATAAATCACCTTTGTAAGTAAATGCTATTTGGTTACTATCGGGAGAAATCGAAGCATGGCGCATCCATTTAGGATTGCTCTGGGCAGTTGTGTTTAAACAAAAAATTGAAAGTAAAAAAAGTGTGAAAAATCTCATATCAAAAAATTTCTCTAAGCTACTAAAAGTAAAGTGAATAGATTGCCTTTTGAATAGTGAAATTTTAGTTAAAATATGATTATGAAACGCGCATGCTAAACATATTATCACCCAAAGAAATGATTAATAGCGAACAGCATGTGTCCTTAAAAAAACAATACATATAAACATATGAAACCTCCATTACGGCGCAAAATAATTTTAGAGGAATCCATCACAAAAGGATATGAATAATTAAAAAAAGTCCGTCTATTATTACCTTAGGGTATTATTAACAAAAAAACAGACGGACATGAAAAAAGACACTGTTGCTTTTGAGCAAGTTGTATCTCGTGGATGTG
>NZ_JABDQL010000002.1 GCF_013042245.1 Winogradskyella sp.
ATTTACTATTTCCTGTCGCTCAAATAATTCGAGGCTTTTGAAGTATTCTGTGAAATTTTGTGGTATCATGACTTTCGTTTTTACTAAAATACAACTTATTTAAGTCATGTTATAGAATATAGCCTAAAAAATTTAAAACTTTTTTTGATGTTGCTTTTCAAATTATTGAATATAAGCAACTTAAAGAGTTGTAAAGATGCGACTAAAACTCTGCATTTTGAGGTGTTCTTGGATAAGGGATAACATCTCGGATATTTCCCATTCCTGTAGAGAACATGACTAGACGCTCAAAACCTAAGCCAAAACCAGAATGTACAGCAGTTCCGTATTTACGTAAGTCTAAATACCACCATAATTCTTCTTCGGGAATATCTAGAGCTGCCATCTTTTCTTTAAGAACTTCTAAGCGCTCTTCTCGTTGTGATCCACCTACGATTTCTCCAATTCCAGGAAATAAAACATCCATAGCCCTCACGGTTTTACCATCTTCATTCAAGCGCATATAAAAAGCTTTGATATTAGCAGGATAATCAAATAATATTACAGGACATTTAAAGTGCTTTTCTACCAAGAAGCGTTCATGCTCAGATTGTAAGTCTGCTCCCCATTCGTTTATTAGGTATTTAAATTTCTTCTTTTTATTTGGTTTAGAATTTCTGAGTATGTCAATAGCTTCGGTATAGCTTACTCGCTTAAAATTATTGTCGGTAACAAACCTTAATTTTTCTATCAAGCGCATTTCGCTGCGCTGTGCTTGTGGTTTAGATTTTTCTTCGTTGAATAAACGCTCGTCTAAAAATTCTAAATCTTCTTTATTGTGTTCTAGGACATATTCTAGAACTGACTTCATAAAGTCTTCTGCCAAATCCATATTACCTGCTAAGTCCATAAAAGCAACTTCTGGTTCTACCATCCAGAATTCTGCAAGGTGACGTGACGTATTTGAATTTTCAGCTCTAAATGTTGGTCCAAAAGTGTAAACTTTACCTAAAGACATCGCGTATGTTTCTGCTTCTAATTGTCCAGAAACTGTAAGGTTAGTTTCTTTACCAAAGAAATCTTGTGTATAATCTACATCACCATCATCAGTTAGAGGTGGGTTTTTAGGGTCTAGACTGCTTATACGAAACATTTCGCCTGCACCTTCTGCATCACTACCTGTAATGATAGGTGTATGCATATTATAAAATCCATTTTCAGTGAAATACTTATGAATGGCGAAGGATAAGGATGATTTTACGCGCATTACTGCACTAAACGTGTTAGTTCTTGTACGTAAATGAGCATTTTCTCTAAGAAATTCAAAAGAGTGTTTTTTTGGTTGAATAGGATATGTTTCAGGGTCTGAATCACCTAATATTTCAATAGAAGATACTACGATTTCAACTTTTTGACCTTTACCTTGACTTTCTACTAAATCACCTTCGACATGTAAAGCCGCACCAGTTGTAACTCGTTTCAAAAGCGCTTCATCAAAATTTTCAAAATCAACTACACATTGAATATTATTAATCGTTGAACCGTCATTCATCGCAATAAAACGGTTGGCTCTAAATGTTCGGACCCAACCTTTTACACTGACTTTTTGTAGTGTAATGTCTTGTGATAATAATTCTGATACGGTTTTCGTAGTCATGGTTTATATATTTTTAAAATCTTAATCTATTTTTCTTCATCATTATCATCAGGAATGATATTTATTGATGGTTCTTTTAAAACTTCTTTATTTGCAATACTGCGCTCTAAAGATAGTAATAGCGATGGCAATAATAATAAATTTGAAAGCATTGCGAAAAGTAATGTTGCAGAAACTAGCCCACCTAAAGCTACTGTACCGCCAAAGCTTGAAATCATAAATACTGAAAATCCAAAGAATAATACAATAGAAGTATAGAACATACTTACACCTGTTTCTCTTAAAGCAGCATATACAGATTTGCGTATTTTCCAATGGTTAGCTTGTAATTCTTGACGGTATTTTGCTAAAAAGTGAATAGTGTCATCAACCGAAATACCAAATGCAATACTAAACACTAATATTGTAGAAGGTTTTATAGGCACGCCTAAATAACCCATCATTCCGGCAGTAATAAGTAATGGTAGTAAATTAGGAACTAATGATACTACAATCATTCTTACTGATCTAAACATGTAAGCCATGAAAATAGAAATGAGAATAATGGCTAATGTTAGAGAGATGACAAGGTTACGTACTAAATATTTTGTTCCTTTTTGAAATACCAGTGCTTTCCCAGTCATTGTAACTTCGTAACGTTCTTTAGGAAAAACTTTATTTATTTTATTTTGAAGGTCTTCTTCAATACGTTCCATTTTATCAGTACCAATATCCTTCATAAAAGTCGTTATACGCGCATACCGACCTGTGCTATCAACAAAGTTTTTTAATAAGTCTACATCTGATGAAGACTTCTTGACATATGAACTAATAAATAAGTTTTCTTGACTGGTTGGTAACTGGTAATATTTTGGATTGCCATTAGTGTAAGCCTGTTTTGCATATTTTACCAAGCTAACAACTGATATCGGTCTTGATAGTTCTGGGATTTCTTCAATAAGCTCTTCGAGCTCATTCATTCGTTTTATGGTCGAAAGTTTCATGACACCTTTTTTACGTTTGGTGTCAATCATAATTTCTAACGGCATGATGCCATCAAACTCAGATTCAAAAAAGCGAATATCTTGGAAAAACTCAGTCTTTTTTGGCATGTCTTCAATAAGACTACCAGAAATAACAATTTTATTAATTCCCAGAAGGCTAACAATTAATAATATTAACGCGGTAACGTAAATGGTAATTTTGCGATGTTTTACCATGCGTTCCATCCAATCAACAAATCCGTTAATCCAACGTTTGTTTAAGTGCTCTAGGTGACGAGGTTTAGGATATGGTAGAAAAGTGTAAAGTATAGGGATAATAAGTAGACAGAGAATAAAAATAGACAGTATACTTAGTGAAGCTACAATACCAAACTCTTTGAGCAATTGACTTTCAGTAAAAATAAATGTTGCAAAACCAGAGGCTGTTGTAACATTAGTCATCAATGTAGCATTACCAACTTTTGTAATAACACGCTGAAGCGACTTTATTTTATTACCATGAAGTCGTACTTCATGTTGGTATTTATTAATTAAGAAAATACAGTTGGGTATCCCAATAACGATAATCAACGGTGGAATTAAAGCTGTTAGAACTGTAATCTCATATTTAAGTAAACCTAAGATTCCAAACGTCCACATCACACCAATACAAACAACAATTAATGAGATAAAAGTTGCTCTAAAAGACCTGAAAAAGAGAAAGAAAATTAATGACGTTACAAATAAAGCGGCACCAATAAAAAGACTAATTTCGTCTACAATATTTTGAGAGTTTAGTGTGCGGATGTAGGGCATTCCAGAAATACGAACGTCTAGATTCGTAGCACTTTCAAACTCCGAAATTTTATTTTTCAAAGTATTGATGACAAAATCTTTTCGAGCAGGTGTATTTACAATATCTTTCTTCAGATATATTGCAGTTCGAATAGTTTTAGTATTTTTATTAAATAGAAAATTATCGTAAAAAGGATACTTTTTAAAAAGCTCGTCTTGAAGTTTATCTATTTGAGCAATTGAGGTAATCGAATCTTTGATAAAAGGTTCTAAATCAAACTTTTCTTCTTTAGTATTTTTAATAAGTTTTTGTAAATCCTTTATCGATACTACAGTTTCAACCTCATTTTTATAGGATTTAAAATCTTCAGAAAGCTGGTTCCAAGCATTTAGTTTTTCAATAGAAAATAACGTAGAATCTTTAACTCCTAAAACGATTAGATTTCCTTCTTCTCCAAATATTTCTAGAAAACTGTTATAAGTTACATTTACTTCATGTTCGTCAGGTAAAAGGTTTGCTTCTGTATAAGTAAAACGCATATGCTTCCACTGCAGACTAAAAAATATAGTATACAAAATCACAGTAATGAGAATGGCAATTTTGTTACGCAAAATTAATCGCGCTACAGTTTCCCAAAACCCAGTTGTAAAAAGTTTAAACATGCGTTAATAAAATGAGCGGCAAAGGTAGAAAAAACCCAAGTATTAGCTAAGTAATTAACAAGATATTGGACTAACAATTACAAAGAAATATTAAACGTAAATTTAAAAGCGAAATTATCTTCTAAAGTAGGCAAATGATATCCACCGTAGCGGTAGGCAAAACTTAATCCAAAACCAAAGATTAATTTATTGATTTCGAAACCAGATTCGGAATAAAGATTATTTAATGTTCTAAAACTAATGCCTTGATGCTGGTCTATACTAGACATATCGCCTAAGGCATATCTTGAAATTAAAACTAGTTGAGGTTGCCAGCGCGAATTTATTTTAAAAGGTTTTAGGGCATGTTTTATTTGAAATGTTGCAAACCTATCACTAAAGAATTCATTAAAAAACATAGTTTCAAAGCTATTTAGTCCAGCGACAGAAAACCTTTGTAAAATTGTCTCTTTTCTAATGTTATTAGGATAGGCATGATATAGTTGTGTTAGTGGGGTTTCACCTGTAGCTAATCCTGCAACTAAAGTTAATCTAGTTAATGATTGACTCCCATAATCTATTTGATGTATGGTTCTAAAATCAAACTTTGTAAAATTAAAATCACTTTTTAAAACATTGGATATACCTTGTGTAACTTGAGCAGTGAATTTTGGATAGCCATCAACAGTTTCTTCAATATTCTTATCAATATATTCAAACCTACTAAACGGACTCCATTGCAAGCTTATTTTTGAAGTACTGTATCTAAAAGTCTCAAAAACCTGGCCGTCAGATATAAATGAATAATTATAAGTCGGATCTACTCTACTAACAGCCAATTCAGTTTCAGATAATAAATGATTTGATATTTTATGCTGAAGCGATACCGATTTTGTAATGTGCCGGTGAAATAAATCTATATTGAGTAGACGTGGTTCAAAAAAAGAAAAAAAGCGTTTGTCTGTTAGAAACTTAGAGCTTCCTGTTTCTTGTAAGTCATCGGTGTAAGATAGATTAAGCCATGTGTTTGATTCTTCGTTAAGTCTAAATCCACCACCTATACTGTGTTTGTAGCGTTTATCCCTGAAACCATAGACTAAGTAACCATTAACTCGAAATTTTTCTGAAAAACGTTCACTAGTCACACCTCCAAGGCCTGTTCTAAAACCTTCAAACTGATTGTACTTTACAAGATACCTTAAGTCAAAATTAAAGTACTTCGTAGGGAAGTAACCTAAACCTATATTTTCTAAAAAGACCCTTTTTTTTAAAGAGTCTTTTGATTTTTGGTTATTTGTTTCGGGTTTATCTTGAGCCAAAGCAAAGGAAGGCAAGCATAATAAAATTATAGCAAGGCAACGCTTTAGCATTATTAAATAATTTGAATTAATGGATTAAAAATTAAAAGAGGAAATAACTGTAATTGAACTATACAGTCATAATCTCTTTTTCCTTTGCACCAAATATTTGGTCTACGTTACTAACGTATTTATTAGTTAATTCTTGTACGTCTATTTCGGCATTTTTCTGTACATCTTCTGAAGCATCTGTTTTTTTGATTTCATTGTTAGCTTCCTTACGTGCGTTACGTATACCAACTTTAGCATCTTCAGTTTCAGATTTTGCTTGCTTAGCTAAATCTGTACGACGTTCTTCTGTTAATGGCGGTACATTAATAATAATAGTTTCACCATTATTCATGGGATTAAAGCCAAGATTAGCGACCATGATTCCACGTTCAATTTCTTGAAGCATAGATTTTTCCCATGGCTGTACAGTTATCGTACGACCATCAGGTGTATTTACATTTGCAACTTGGCTTAATGGTGTTTGCGAACCATAATAGTCTACCATAACACTGCCTAACATTGAAGGACTAGCTTTACCAGCTCTAATATTAGTCAATTGTTTTTCTAAATGCTTAATAGCACTATCCATAGCTTCTTTTGCTGAATCTATAATAAATTGAATGTCTTCGTTCATGATAATTAATTTTAATTTGAAGTTATCAAAATTTAAGCCAAATATTTATAAGTTAACCTTAGTACCTATGTTTTCACCAGATACTACCTTTAATAAATTACCCTTTTTATTCATATCAAAAACAATAATTGGTAATTGGTTCTCTTGACTTAATGTAAATGCAGTAGTGTCCATGACCTTAAGTCCTTTACGCAAAACATCATCAAAGGTTATATGGTCAAATTTAATAGCATTACTGTCTTTTTCAGGATCAGTATTGTATATGCCATCTACACGAGTCCCTTTTAAAATCACGTCAGCTTCAATCTCAATAGCGCGTAAAACAGCAGCTGAATCTGTTGTAAAATAAGGATTTCCTGTACCGCCGCCAAAAATAACAACACGTCCTTTTTCTAAATGCCGCATGGCTTTACGTCGAATAAAAGGTTCGGCAACTTCATTAATTTTTATAGCTGTTTGCAGACGTGTTGGGATGTTTGCATCTTCCAGAGCACCTTGAAGCGCTAATCCATTAATAACAGTAGCTAACATGCCCATATGGTCACCTTGTACACGATCCATACCATTACTTGCGCCTGCAACACCTCTAAAGATGTTTCCTCCGCCAATAACAATAGCAACTTCAACACCTTGGTCTGTAATTGTTTTTATGTCTTGTGCATATTCCGAAAGACGTTCGGGGTCAATACCATATTGGCGGTCTCCCATAAGGGCTTCACCAGAAAGTTTAAGTAGTACGCGTTTAAATTTCATTTTATATTTTGAAAGTTAGGCAAAGCTAAACAATTATTTCTAGGATTAAAAGTGAAAAAGGAGTAGTACATACAGTAAATTTAGTTACACTTAAAATCCTTGTAGATTAACATTGTCATACCCAGTAGTTATTGAATTAATTCAACTTGATTACGGCAAAACCGTAATTAAAGTTAAATATTTTCCTAGTTTTTAACATTACTGTTTTTTTCTATACTAGAAACTTTATCTAGTTTAATTGACAAAAATTATTAGAGGGATATGGTAGTTTTTTTTAATTATGTTTTATTAGCGGGAGTTATACAAGGATTCTTTTTTAATGGGTTGACTTTTTTTAAAAGAAAATTCACCAAAATTGTCTTTTTGTTAAATTTAATTGTGTTATCACTATCATTAAATAATCTACAGGCTTGGTTAATTGATGTTGGTTTTTCTTCAGAATTTTATTTTTTAAAAGGGCTACAAATTCCGTGGTATTTTTTTATTGCACCAGTTTTTTACCTTTTTGTAATTCATTATTTTAACATTGATAATAAAGTATCAGTTAGAGTTAAACATCTTGTTATTTTTTTTGGTATAGAACTTATAGCAAGGATCTTAATCATTTTATATTGTCAATATTACTTAAAGGATTTTGATGTAAAGTTATTAGAAGATTATAATACAATCGAAGAAATTATTAATGTAACTATAGCCATTGTATTTATAATAAAATCCATAAAAATTGTATTTTTTAAGGAAGAATATCACAACTTTATAGCATCTTATGACAACTTGTTGTGGTTAAAAGTATTTTTATACTTTGGATGTATATCTATTGTTTTTTGGCTCTTTGCTATTATTGTTAATTTACAATTAGATATCTATTGGGCCAATTATCCGCTGAGAATTTGTACATCCTTTTTAATATATTGGATTGCCTATCAAGGTGTCTATAAATATGATTTATTATCAGACCGCAAAGCAATTAGGCATGCTTTGTCAAAAAACGATAATGCTTTAGCAATTAAAGAAAGTAAAAATCAGATAACACCTTTTTGTGATATATACCAAGATGATTTTAATAATATAGATACTTATATTAAAAGTAACTATCGATTTTTAGACACATCTTTCTGTATGGATAAATTAACGGATGAGCTAAATATTAGTTCTAGCCACATATCAAAAGTTATTAATAGTTGTAGTGGTCATAATTTTTCTGATTATATCAATAATTTTAGAGTCCATAAGGCCAAAGAATTATTATCCGATCATGATTTTTTAGACTATACTATCGTAGCCATTGGTTTAGAAAGTGGCTTTAACTCAAAGTCTACATTCTATGCTGCCTTTAAAAAGTTTACTTTACAAACACCAACTGAATTTAGAGCGAATTCTAAATAAAAGATAAGAGGTTTTTAAGTATAGATTTATCCTAATTTATAGATTTTAGAGAATATAGGACACTCTAAATGATGTTTATGTTTAGTTTTAGATTATAAATTAATACAAATCTTATGAAACTAAAAGTCTCGATAATCAGTTTATGTGTTTTATTGTCAAGCTGTTACAGTTATAAGCCTATGCAATTGGAATCTGACAAAATTAATATTGGCAAAAAATATAAAGTCAAAACAAATAACAGTAAAAAAATAAAGGCTAGAGTTGTAAGTGTCAATGACAGCAGTATTTTTTTGCAAAAAGGCAAAGTCAAAAAAATAGTTCTGTTGTCAGAAATTAAACAAATAAGAAAACGAAAATTCTCATACTTAAAAACCGCTGCTATACCCATAACAATTGCAGTATTTTTTGCTTATGGTATCAGTAATTCACTAGATTTAAACATAGGAGAGATACAAGCACCTAATTAAAAATGTGTCCTATATTCTGTAAATTCCATAATCTTGGATATTTATTTTCAATACTCTATTTAGGTTTATAATAACAAATACACTAAAAATTATGAAAACACAAATTCTAATATTAAGCATAGCATTACTACTTAATAGTTGTAGCGCTAATGACGATAGCTTTACACCAAAATTACCACCAATAACTACAATTGGGGCAAATACATTTGGCTGTTTTGTAGATGGTGCGTTATTGACGCCAAGAGATGGGACAGGATCAACTTTAGGGCCTGATTCTGGGATGAGCTATCTTGGTTTAGGTGAGCCACCAAGTTATATATATAATGAAATTTCTATAAGAGATTTTGTTTCTGGAACAGGTGGTTTATTGGATATACATATTGTAGACTTGGACGAAAATAGTGAAGGAGATTTCATAATCAACCAAAGCAATTGCGAAGACGGTATAGATGCAAATCCAACTGTAAATATTAGATGTCGTATATGGGACAACGATGAAGAAATTTTTAAATGGTATTGTTCTATTGAAAATGCAGGTACCATAACCATATTAAGATATGATTTTGATAACCGTATAGTTTCGGGAAGATTCAATTGTACGATGCAGAATAGAGATAATCCCAATGAGATGATAGAAATTACCGATGGGCGTTTTGATATCAAATGGGATACATTACCCGAAACAGATTTCCCTTAAAAAAAGGTGCTACTGGCATAGCACCCCTATTAACCATAAAACCTAAATAAATTAAGTTTCACTTATTAACACTTCAAAATTATGAAAAAATGTACTATTTGTATAGCAATTTTGCTATTTGTTAACCTTTGTCTTTCTCAAACACAAAATGAAATACCTGAACCAGATATAGATGAGATGCTCTTTGATGCATTAGGAAGAGACGAAGTCTCACCAGTATTTTTGTACGAGCGTACGACACCAATTGCCAACTTAAACAATTTCAATACAGAGAATTATAACACGGCCAGTAAAGCCTTTTTTGAGCAAGCATTGCAAGAACTCTATAAAGCGTCCAAATCCAAGAAATTTATATCGTATAAAGAAGCAAGAAATTATTACTTTAGTAGCTTAACTACAAAGAGTCAAGTAAAAATAGGGCTTTTAAACGCTACGTTATATAGTATCAATTACGATGACATTAATGAAGAGAATGGTGCATTTGAATTTAAAGAATCAAGATTTATACGCATTAACAATAAGCCAAGCTATACTAAAAAAGATGTACTAGTTATAGCTCCACTTTTAACTTATGCGGTTGGTAATAGCGTAACATTTTCTTTTGAGAATGATTTATGGTTTGAAGACTCAGAAAACCCTATACAGTCGCTCTCGGTAGATTTTGGTAATGGAAATAGTAAAGTAGTTTACCAAAACAGCAGGATTAATACAGAAAATTTATCTGTAGATTACAACACATCGGGCTACAAGACCATTGAGTTTACAGCTACTTTAAAAGATGGTGTTAAAAAAACAACTTTTGGGCAACTCCATATAAAACTGCCCCAAGCATCAGAAGCGCTTAGAAATGACCCTTTGGTGGAAAGTGTAACTAATTTTGTTTCTACAATTCCATTTCAAGGCTATGACGAAACAAGCCCTATCTATGGCGAATTAGAATACCGTATTTTTTATCATACCAATAATGGTAATACCCAGAGACGTTTACTAAAACCTATAATAATTATAGACGGTTTTGACCCAGAAGATAAACGTAAAATACATGACAGTGACTCACCGCGACCAGCTGAAGAACATACCTCTATTGAAGAGTTTATGATATATTACGATAGTCAAGGAGTAAAACAAGACTTAATAGAAGTATTAAGAAGTCAAGGCTACGACGTCATTTTGGTTAACCAACCTACTTATACCAGAGGTACAAAAACCATCGATGGTGGTGCAGACTATATAGAGCGTAATGCCAGGAACCATGTCTCTTTGTACAATCATCTTAATATTACTTTATTAGCTAACGGTAGTAGCGAGAAATTGGTTATTGTTGGGCCTAGTATGGGTGGGCAAATAAGCCGTTACGCTTTGGCATACATGGAAAAAAATAATATACCACACAATACAAGGCTTTGGGTAAGTATAGATAGTCCGCATTTAGGTGCTAATATACCTATTGGTATACAATCAATGATTAATTTGTTAGATGCTTTTGGTGACAGTGCCGCAGCAAATGATTTTTACTATAACCAACTTAAATCCACAGCAGCAGAGCAACAGTTAATAGAACAACATAAAATAGGACATTTACCAGATTATCTCAATGGTGGTTCTCCTGTTTATCAACAATATTATAGTAATTTAGAATCTAATGGTTTACCTGGTTCGGATGGTTACCCACAAAATTTAAGAAAAGTGGCCATAGTCAATGGTTCTTTAGAGGGAAAAAAAGTTGGTGTTGAAGGCGAGGAAGATTTTAGAGTTCACGGCTTTGTTGACCAACTTTGGTGGGATGTTAAAGTTGCAGAAATGAATACCAAGTACATGCCTGAATATGGACAAAATGAAAGAGTTGCCAGATTATGGAGGCTTTTTAAACCTTTAAGAACAGCATCTTACAAAAATAATAATCAAAATGGTAGCTTAGACGTTATACCAGGCAGGGCAAAATCATACTTTTAAATTTAATATTTTGAGCAAATAGTCTTCATTCCACCCAGCTTCAAGCCTTTTGCTTTTCATAGATAGTTTTTTAGAATGTTCATTCTTCAATAGGTTTAAAGCA